>NZ_JAWJUW020000009.1:0-160094 GCF_033052795.2 Halovibrio sp. HP20-59 | reverse complement strand
CCTGATCAAATTGTTAAAGAGCTGTTTCGCTGTGCTTAACTGGCTAGCCGTTGAACTGGCTTGCCGCAGCGAGGAAGGCGTATTCTACGCATTTCCTGGTGATTGTCAATCGCTGATTTTAGCGAGTGAAGCGAACAATGAAACCTGCTCTAACTTCCTGACAAACCAAGGCTTTTACACCTCATTCACCGCTGGTAACGCTAGGCGTCCCCGGCAGCGGATGCGTACTATACGATCTCACTGGCGGGTTGGCAATGGGGTTTGTTAAAAAATTACAGATTAGCAGCCATTAGCGGGTGAAACCCCTTCGGCACCAAGCTGATTGGCGGTTACACTAGCTTTATTTACCGCTCTTTCCACCACTTTGTCGAGACCCGCCATGAGCCACCACCTGCTAACCGTCGACTCACTAAACCGCGAAAGCGTTGATCACTTGTTGCGCGTCGCTGCGCGAATGGAGCCGATTGCTCAGCGGCGCCAAGTAACGCGGGTATTAGAAGGGGCGGTCCTCGGCAATCTGTTTTTTGAAGCCAGCACCCGAACACGGGTCAGCTTTAACGCGGCTTTTTGCCGTTTGGGCGGTAGTGTTTGTGACACCACAGGCTTTACCTTCTCTTCCATGGCTAAGGGGGAGTCGCTTTACGACACCAGCCGGGTAATGAGTGGCTACTGCGACGCAATTGTGATGCGCCACCCCGACCAAGGCTCCGTGGCTGAGTTCGCCGCAGCGACTAATGTACCGGTGATTAATGGCGGCGATGGTCCTGGCGAGCACCCCAGCCAAGCGTTGCTCGATCTTTATACGATTGATAAAGAGTTTCAGCGCCTGGGCAAACGCTTAAGCGGAGCGCATATTCTGCTCACTGGCGATTTAAAATTCGGGCGCACGGTACATTCACTGATCAAGCTCTTGTCACTTTATGACCCACTGCGTATTACGCTGGTATCGCCGCCAGGTCTTGAGATGCCATCCAAGCTGATTGATTTAGTGACGTCGCGGGGCCACCGCATCGAGCAGCGCGAGTCGCTGGCCTGTGACTTCTCAGATTTAGATGTGGTGTACACCACCCGCATTCAGAAAGAGCGCTTTACCAACGAAATGAATGAGAGCTTCCAGGGCTTATCCGACGACTTTATGGTTAACCGCGATTTTCTCGATCACCGCTGCGGCCAAAACACGATCGTAATGCACCCGCTGCCCCGTGACAGCCGCCCAGGTGCCAACGATTTAAACGTGAATCTTAACGGCGACCCGCGTCTGGCGATTTTTCGTCAAACCGATAACGGTATTCCCATGCGCATGGCGATTTTTGCCACATTGTTAAATGTCGATGAGCTGGTTGAGCAAGATTTACGGCCGGTCCGCTGGTACGTGCCGTCACAAACGGGCACGCTGGACCGATAAGGCGAAGCGAGTTAAGCAGGGTCTAAAAAACGATAGGGACTAAAGTGATAAACGCCCACCAGGCAAACCTTCCAGGTGGGCAAACCAGCCTTCCAGAATCAAAATAGCGGCGATTCCATCGACACTGTCTTGGCGATAGTTGCCTTTATGACCTGCCTCACGGGCGATCATTTTGGCCTCGCGGGTCGTACCTCGCTCATCGACCATTTCACACGGCTTGCCGTAGCGACCATGCAAACGATTACCGAATTTTCGCGCGCGAGTGCTCATCTCTGACTCGCTGCCATCCATATTCAGCGGCAGCCCTACTACTAATAGATCCGGCTGCCACTCGTTAAGCAGGCGCGTCACGATGTTCCAATCGGGAATCCCATCCCGCGCGGTTAGCGGTGTCAGCTCGCGGGCGCTGTGAAGCAGCTCATTGCCCACAGCAACGCCAATCCGCCGAGTGCCGTAATCAAAGGCCAGAATTAAGCGCTGCCCCGCCTCAGCCATTAAGCGTGCCCCGCATCTCGGGTCATTAGATTAAGGTCGACGCCTAACAAGCCCGCCGCGGCCGTCAAACGCTCCACGGGCGGGGTATTGAATAGCACCGAACGTTGGCCTTCTACCGTTAGCCAACTGTTCTCTTTAAGCTCTTCTTCAAGCTGACCCACTTCCCACCCCGTGCAGCCCAAACAAACTAAAAACTGCTCGGGGCCATCGCCAGCCGCGAAGGCCTGGAGGATATCCAGCGAAGTAGTAAGCGCAATGCCATCTTCCACCTGGATACTCGAATCCCACTGCTGGCTATCGCCCACATGCAGGATAAAGCCACGATCTTTGTGCATTGGCCCGCCGTAGTATACCGGCGCGTTACGATGCGGACTTGTTTCACCACCCAATTCCAATTGATCAAACAGGGCCTCGAGAGTAATTTCCATTGGCCGATTAGTAATCACCCCCATACAGCCGTTGTCATCGTGGTCGCATAGATAAATGAGACTACCAGCAAAATTAGGGTCGTCTAAGTGTGGCATGGCCATCAAAAAGTGATGTTTCAAACTTTGCATGCATCTCCCACTGCCTGCTGGCATCCCAACAGGCATAGCGTAATGAGTGTAGTTATCCGAGCGAGGCCTTGCTTAGGCTAAGCGGCGCTCAACGGCATCGAGCAGCAATCCGGCAATATTCGTGCCCCGCTGATCATCAATTTCGCGCACGCAGGTTGGGCTGGTGACGTTAATTTCCGTAATATAATCGCCGATCACGTCCAGACCGACAAACATCAACCCTTTGTCACGAATCATCGGCTGTACCTGTTTAATAAGCCAATGGTCACGCTCGGTTAGCTCGCGACTGACGCCTCGCCCACCAGCAGCCAGATTGCCGCGGGTTTCCCCCGCCGAAGGTATGCGCGCCAGCCCAAAGGGCACTGGCTCACCGTCCACAAGCAGAATGCGCGTATCGCCGTCTTTAATTTCCGGCAGGTAACGCTGGGCCATGATTTGACGTTGGCCGCGCAAGGAGAGCTGCTCAATCACCGCGCCAATATTGCGACCGTCTGGGCCGATATGAAAAATACCGGTGCCACCCATGCCATCCAGCGGCTTGAAAATTACGTCGCCATGCTCTGCGTGGAAAGCACGCAGCACATCGTCACGGCTGGCCACTAAGGTCGGCGCGCAGCACTGGGGAAACTGCTGGGCAAACAGCTTTTCGTTGCACTGTAATAGCGCAGCCGTCGGGTTCACCACCAGCACGCCTTCACGCTCGGCAAATCCTAGCAGGTGCAACGCATTAGTGAACTCGGCATCCACGGGTGGGTCTTTACGCATTAGCACCGCATCCAGCTCAACCATGGGACGTGCCGAAGGCTCGCCTAAGTCGTACCAGTGATGAGGGTCACGATGTACCGTTAACGGCCGCATGCGCGCGTAGGCCTGCCCCGCGTTCAAGAAAAGATCCCCCTGCTCCATATAGTGCAGGGTATAACCTCGCTCTTGAGCAGCCCAGAGCAGAGCCATAGTGGTGTCTTTCTTGTAAGCGATGTCGCTGATGGAATCCATCACAACACCGAGATGCAGATTTGATTGGCTCATCGGGGCACTATCCAAACATGAACAATAGGTGTGCAGTATGCCGCACTGCCCGCTAGGCGCCAACTTCCCCAGCTAACGACTCATCATTACTCGCTAAGTGCGCCGGGCACTAAGCGAATGGCGCCCGGCTCCAAAGTGATCAACTGCTGCTTGTAAAGCCGCCCAATGGCTTGTTTATAAGCACTTTTACTGACACCTAAGCGGGCTTTTATTTCGTGCGCCTCACTTTTATCGCCCAGCGCTAAATAGCCCCCACTTTCACGCAGGGCCTGCATTACTTTATCGCCGACCACATCTAAACGAGCGGCACCTGGCGGTAATAACGAAATATTCAAACGCCCATCTTCACGGCGCTGCTTCACATAGCCTTTGATAGATTGACCACGCCGCAGCGGTTGAGTCACGTCATCTTGGTAAATAAGCCCCCAGTAACGGTGGTTGACGATAACTTTCATGCCCAGATCGGTCCGCTCAGCCACCATCACGGCGACTTCATCGCCTTTTTCCAGGTCCCAAGCGTCATCGGTCAAAAAGCGATCCAGCTTCATCGTCGCGACCGGCCGCCCCTGGTCGTCGCTATACAGCATGACCAATACGCGCTTACCCGGATCGGGTCGAAAGTGTTGCTCGCTAAACGGCAGCAGCACATCTTTAGGCTGCCCCCACTGCAAAAACGCTCCGATATTATTGACAGCCGTAACCGTTAGGTACGCCACTTCACCCAACTGGGCAGATGCATCGCTAGCAGATCGCGGGGAGGAGTGAGACTCACGGACCATGGGGAACGTCCTTCAAGAAAAATAGAATATTATTATGGTGCCTTATAGAGGTAAGGCAAAGCACAGCAGGGTAAGCATGAAAAAGCAGCTACGGTTATTAATAGAGGGCGCAGGAAAAAATATATACTTACAAATCGCCAAAGTAGTGCTGCAGCAGCGAAAGCGCCACCACCGGTGCTGTTTCGGTACGCAAAACACGCGGGCCAAGCGTCAGCGGCGTAAAGTCAGCGGTTTGGGCAGCAGCGATATCACTCTCGCTCAAACCGCCTTCCGGGCCGATCAGGAGCGCTACCGACGCCGGTCGGTCTTGGCGATCAAACGCATTGCCGGTCGCCAGATGCAGCATCAAGCGCAGCGGCTCCTGGCGCTCGTCAAGCCATGCTGATAACGGCATTGGTGAGTGCATTTGGGGCACCACCGCGCGACCACTTTGCTCGCAGGCACTGGCTGCCACCGCCTGCCAATGCGCCAGCTTTTTATCTTCACGATCGCCTTTCAACCGCACGTCACCGCGCTCGGTATACAGCGGAGTAATCGCCGCGACGCCCAGCTCGACGGCCTTTTGAATGGCATAATCCATTCGGTCGCCTTTAGAGATAGCCTGGCCTAAATGGACGGACAGCGGCGATTCACCACTACCGGCCCATACTGCCTCGACTCTCGCCAGCGTCTGTTTGCGGCTAACTTCCGCCAAACGAACGCCCGCCTCACGCCCTTGACCATCAAACAGTACCAGCGGCGCGCCTTCACCCATGCGCAGCACGCGAGTGATGTGCCGCGCCGGGCCGTCCGGCAATACGACGTCACTGCCTGCTACAAAAGCAGCAGGCACGAAGAAGCGCGGCATTTTGCCATGCAAGGCATACCAATCAGCGGCGTGCATTTCTAACATGGCGTTTGACATCGCTTAGTGGGTGTTCTCTTGAGTGTTCTCTTCTGCTTGCTTAGCTTCGCGTTGCTTACGCTGGGCGTACATCGCTTCAAAGTTTACCGGCGCTAGCATCAGCGGCGGGAAACCACCACGGTTGACCAGGTTATCCACGCACTCACGGGCGTAAGGGAACAGCAGGTTGGGGCAGAAAGCACCCAAGGTTTGATCCAGCTGTGCGCCTTCAATGCCGGCAATGCGGAACAGGCCCGCCTGCTCGACTTCAGCCAGGAAAGAGGTGGTGCCGGTTTCGTTGTCGTTAACCTGCGCGGTCACCTTGACTACGACTTCGTACTGGTCATCGGCAATCTTGGTGCTGGTGGTATTCAGGTCCAGATTCACCTTGGGCTTGAACGATTGCTTAAACACCGAGGGAGAATTGGGCGCTTCAAACGAAATATCTTTTACGTAAATACGCTGCAGAGAAAATTTCAGCTGCGGCTTTTCGTCTGCTGTAGCACCTGCCTGCGGGGTATTGTTATCTTCCGCCATAGGAAAACTCCTGATTGTTGATTAATTAAAAATAGCGTTGGTTATTTTTTAACCACTGGAAGGCCGTCGCCTTGCCACTGCGCCATGCCGCCCTTCAACTTGAAAGCCCGCTCAAAGCCCGCTTTGGCAAGCTTGGCTTGCGCGGCGCCAGAACTTTGGCCGTGCTTGCACACCACAATGATCGGCTGGGCTTTCACTTTATCCAGTTCGTTCATGCGGCTATCAAGGTTGCTTTGCGGAATATTGCGCGCCCCTGCGATATGCCCGGCCTTGAAGTCTTTGCTTTCACGGATATCAACCACCACCGCATCTTCGCGGTTGATAAGCTGAGTAGCCTCGGTAGACGTCAGTGCATTCGTGGAGGCACTACGTGCTTCGTAGACAAGCCACGCTACCAACACCAGCAAAAACGCTCCCACTAGCAGGGGGTGGTTCTGTACGAATTCGAACACCTGATCGATCATCGCGAACACAATCTCTTGGTAAATACGGAAAAAAGGGCGTTGCCACCGGTAAAACGCGACAAGTATACACGTCAGATCGCTTCCCGCGCAGGCCTAGGAGCCTGTCCGGCTTAGCCGATCGTTGCGAGAAGCACGGATTTTGAGCCAAATTTATCGCTCGATTGAGGCGAATAACGCGTTATTTAACGAAATCGATCGACTAAAGTTGGCCAAAATACCGGGATTCGCAGTAGATCAGTGTTAAGCCGGACAGGCTCCTAAATCATGACGCCTGGCAGTTGCCTGCGTTATGATGCCCCAAGCGTGCGCCCATCGCGACCCCGATTTTTTCGCGTCGTTCGGCTTGCCAATCTTAACGAGGTTTTTATGGATACTTCTCGCACCCCGCGCCCCGTGGCGCTGATTATTCTTGATGGCTACGGCCACAACCCCGACAGCAGCCATAATGCGGTAGCGGCTGCCCACAAACCGGTGATGGATAAATTGTGGGAAGAGCGCCCCCATACCTTCGTTCACACCGATGGTCTTAACGTCGGGCTTCCCGACGGCCAAATGGGCAACTCCGAAGTCGGGCATATGAATATTGGTGCCGGACGTATCGTTTATCAGGATTTCACCCGTATCAGCAAGACAATAGAAGATGGCGACCTGGATGTGAATGACAACCTCACCCAGCCGATTGACGAAGCCGTCGCCAATGGCCGCCCGGTACACTTAATTGGCCTGCTATCACCCGGCGGCGTGCACAGCCATGAAGACCACTTTATTGCCATGGCCGAACTGGCGGCTCGCCGCGGCGCCCAGCGTATTTTTATTCACGCTTTTTTGGATGGCCGCGATATGCCACCGCAAAGCGCGCTGGCCTCAATTAAGCGTGCCAATGCCCGCTTAGCGGAGTTGGTGGGTGCCGATAACGGCTTTGTTGCCTCGATTATTGGCCGTTTTTACGCCATGGACCGTGACAACCGCTGGGAGCGCGTCGAGCAAGCCTACCGCCTGCTCACCGATGGCCAAGCTGAGTACTACGCCACTAGCGCTGAAATCGCGCTACGCGATGCTTACCAGCGCGGCGAAACCGACGAGTTCATCACCGCCAGCAGCGTGCCACTTCACGATAAGCCCATTACCTTACAAGATGGCGATGCGGCGATTTTCCTCAACTTCCGTTCTGACCGCGCCCGCGAGTTGAGCCGCGCCTTTGCCGAACCAGATTTCGACGGCTTTAAGCGCCGTGAGTGCCCCAAACTCGCAGGCCAGGGGCTGGTCATGATGACCCAGTACGCCGCTGATATTCCTTTAACTGCCGCTTTCCCGCCGTCAGACCTCAACGACACCTTGGGAGAAGTTGTCGCCAAACGCGGTTTAACCCAACTGCGTATTGCCGAAACTGAGAAGTACCCCCACGTGACCTTCTTCTTTTCAGGCGGCAACGAAGCCGAGTACGCGGGCGAAGAGCGCATCCTGGTGCCCTCACCGCGTGATGTGCGCACCTACGACGAAAAGCCGGAAATGAGCGCGGTCGAGATTACCGATAAGCTTGTCGACGCCATTGATGGCGGCACGTTTGATCTCATCGTTTGCAATTACGCCAACGGTGACATGGTCGGCCACACCGGTGATTTCAACGCCGCGGTAAAAGCCATTGAGACTGTTGATACCTGCGTGGGTCGCGTGGTCGACGCCATTGAGCGCGCGGGCGGTGCTTGCTTAATTACCGCCGACCACGGTAATGCCGAGCAGATGGTTCACCCCGAAACCGGCGCACCGCAAACCGCCCACACCACCTTTGTGGTGCCGCTTATCTATGTCGGTGAACGTTCTGCCGCACTTGAAGAAGGCAAGCTATGCGACCTGGCCCCTACGTTGCTCACCATGATGGATCAGGAACAACCCGAGGCGATGACAGGTAATCCACTGATTCATTACAACAAGTAGTAGTGCTCATGCGGTCATGTTTAGCACTGACTCTCTGGTTGGCGTTAGTTTTCGCGCCAGCCAGCTTCGCCCAGCGGGACGAAAGCGCAGCGCGTCAGCAGTTGGATGCGATTGGCCAAGAGATCGAGTCCGTTGCCCAACGTCTCAGCGCCACCGGCCAGGCCCGGGATAGCGCCGAGCGCGAGCTGGAGGCAGTCGAAACCGAGCTTGCCAAAACCCATCAGCGCTTGGACACGCTGCAAGCCGAGCGCCGCCAGTTGAATGATGAAACTGCGCAACTACGTGAGCATCGTGACCGGCTGGAAAATGAGCGCGCCGACCAGTACGCGGCGCTGGGCCAGCAGCTCTCAGCGCTTTACCGTCTTGGCCCCACGCCGCAGCTCAAACTGTTGCTTAATCAGGGCGACCCCGCCGAGCTTGATCGTATGCAGGCGTATATGAACCGGCTGAGCAAAGCACGCAATCGCCGTTTAAACGCTATCGCTCGGCTCGACAACGCTTTGGCCGATACCCAAAACGAGCTACGCGAGCGACAGGCGCGCCTTGATACATTGGCCGATGAGCTGGAGAAGCAAAGCGCGCTCCTGGCCGAGCGCACTACCGAACGCCGCGGCGTGGTGGCTAACCTGGATGATCGCTACGGCAGCGAGGAGGACCGGCTGGCCGACCTTAATCAAAGCCGCGAAGAGGCCGAACGCGTGCTGCGCAACATCCAGGCGGAGATGGCTAAGCTGGCCGAACCCACGCCGACGACGCATATTGTCAGCACCCAAGGCGACCTGCCTTGGCCGGTACAGGGTTCCATTAGCAGCAGCTTTCACCATCGCGACGGTGTGCACTACAACGGTATTGTCATTCAAGCCAACCAAGGCACACCGGTCACCGCCGTTCACGCTGGCCGCGTGGTGTTTGCCGACTGGATGCGGGGGTTTGGTAACTTGTTGATTATCGACCACGGCGATCAGATCATGACGCTGCATGCCCACCTTCAGCAATTCAGCGTCAGGCCTGGCCAGCAAATCAACCGCGGCGATGAAATCGGCCGCGTGGGTGTCAGCGGCGGCCAAACCCGCGCAGCCCTCTACTTTGAAGTTCGTCGCAGCGGCGAACCCATTAACCCACAGCGTTGGATTGCGCGCCGCTGACGGGATAAGCTGCACAACGGTTGATGCCACCACATTTTATGATGTCTCAGCTACTGTTAGTATTTCAACTTCAGGGTGACGCTATAAGGCGCCACCTATCGCCTTGCGGAGTCTGCATGACGCTATCTGTTACCGAGGTATCGGCCCCCGCCAAGCGCTTCTTGGCCACCTTGCTCCCGATTGCTTTGCTCTCGGCCCCGCTGACTCTTTTCGCCCAGCCCAACGCTAGCGCGGAAAGTCAAAATGTTAGCAATGCACTGCCATTAGAAGACATACAAACATTCGCCGAGGTGTTCGAGCGCATTAAGCGTGCCTATGTTGAAGAGGTCGATGACCGAGCGCTGCTGCGCAACGCCATGCGCGGCATGCTCAGCGAGCTGGATCCCCACTCGGCCTACTTGGATGAGGAGGAATATCAAAGCCTGCGTGAATCCACCCAGGGTGAGTTTGGCGGGATTGGTATCGAAGTGGGCATGCAAAACGGTCAGTTGATGGTGATTACCCCGATTGATGACACGCCCGCTTCCCGCGCTGGCTTGTTGTCCCGCGATATTATTATTGCCATTGACGGCACCCCCACCGACAGCATATCGCTGCAAGAAGCGGTGACGCTGATGCGTGGCGAACCCGGCAGCGAACTGCAGATTAGTGTACTGCGCTCAGGCGAAGACACGCCCCGGGAGTTTACCCTGACCCGCGAGGTTATTCGCAGCGAAAGCGTTAAGCACGAGGTGCTCGAGCCCGGTTACGGCTACCTGCGTATCAGCCAGTTTCAGTCGCGCACCACCGAACAGGCCCGCGAGGCGCTTGAGCAAATGGCTCGCGAACAGCCGCTAGAAGGGTTGATACTTGATTTACGCAATAACCCCGGCGGGGTGTTACAAGCCGCCGTGGGGGTTGCCGACCTGTTCTTGGACGAAGGTTTGATCGTGTATACCGAAGGGCGTCTTTCAGATACCGAGATGTCGTTCTCCGCCTCTTCGCCGACGCCGGCTGGCGATGTTCCGCTAGTGGTGCTGGTTAACGGAGGCAGTGCCTCAGCGGCGGAAATCGTCGCTGGCGCGCTGCAGGACCAGCGGCGCGGCGTCATCATGGGCACCGACAGCTTCGGTAAAGGCTCTGTGCAGCAAATTATGCCGCTGGGCAATGGCGAAGGCCTCAAACTCACTACGGCGCTTTACTACACCCCGAATGGTCGCTCGATTCAAGCCCAAGGCATTGAACCCGACGTCACCGTAGTACGCGGCAGGCTAGAGGTTGCCGAGAGCCGCTTGGAAGTTCGTGAGGCCGACTTGGAGGGACACTTAAGCAGTCAACAAGCCCCTCGAGACCGCCAGGAAATGACTGAGCGGCTGTCCAACGACTATCAACTCAGCGAAGCCCTCAACTTGCTCAAAGCGCTTAACGTGGTTGACCGCCGTCGGCGTTAACGACCTTGGTTTAACGGCAAGTGAGCGGCAGGCGGCCGCGTTCCCCGGTCGCCTGCCGCATGAGCACGCGCTTTAGCGGCACTAACTGGTTCATACCGCTCATCCCCAAATTGCGTGCTAGCGTCAGCCCCGGGTCGTGGCTGCCAAATAGCACTTTAAAGGCTTTCATCAGCCCCAGCATGGCGCTGTTATCAAAACGGCGCCGACGCTCGTAGCGCTTCAAAGTGCTTAATTCTCCCCAAGGAGCACCGCGCTGCCAGGCATGCACCACCTCTTCTGCCAAGACTGCCGCATCCATCAAGCCCAAATTCACTCCCTGGCCCGCCAGCGGATGGATATTGTGCGCTGCGTCCCCCACCAGTGCGAAATGCGGTTGTACATAGTGGCGCGCATGGCGCTGGATTAACGGAAACCGGTGGGCCTTATCGCACACCGTTACCTCACCTAGGCGGTGGCCAAACGCCTCCCCCAGCGCCTTCCCCAGTGCTTCGCGGGGCAATTCACTCAGCTCAGCGGCGTGTTCCGGCGTGGTCGACCAGACAATAGAGCAGTAACGATCGTCGTCCCCTACCGTTAGCGGTAAAAACGCTAGCGGTCGCCCGTCGATAAATGCCTGCCGCGCCGCGCCACCATGGGGCTTGGCACACTTAACGGTGGTCACCACGGCCTCCTGCTGCATATCGTCGCTAGCCACCTCTATACCGGCCATTTCGCGCAGCACCGAGTGGGCGCCATCGGCGGCGATGATTAACGGCGCATGTAGCTGTCGCCCATCGTCAAGTATCAGCCAGTCGCCGTTTGAGGCTTGCTTTGAAGGATGTGAGCTTGCACGCTGCAGCGCTTGTAGGCGAGCACCAAAAAATAGGGTGACATTGGAATGGTCAACGACCTGACGATTGAGAGCGGCGAGCGTGACCGCGTTCTCAACAATATGACCCAGCACTGCAACCCCCGCCTCATCGGCGGAAAAAGTAATCTCGCCGCTCCCTTCGGCATCCCATACCTGCATCCCCTGGTAGGGCGTTACCCGGGTTTTCTGCATAACGGGCCAAGCGCCCAAATGGGTGAGCAACCGCTGGGAGACCGGGGTTAACGCGCTGACCCGCGGCGTCGGCAGTGTAGCGTTTGCATCGTCCAGGCTAAGCGGACCTGGCTTTGCCTCCACCAGCGCCACCTGCATACCGGCTTGGGCCAGCAGCGCACAAAGCGCGGTGCCGACCATACCGCCGCCAACAATAATCGCCTCAAAGCTTTCCACCGGTGGCTTCGCAATAGATGAATCCGTATGCATAGTGTTCCTTTTCTAACCTATGGGTTAACGGTTAACCACTTAGCGCTCTAAGCCCATGGCGCGCCGGGCCAGCCCCCGCCGCAGCGGGCCAATAAGATTCAGGCCGGTTAACCCGGCAGCGCGGGCGTGAGGCAGTAGCGGGAAAGAGAGCCCAAAGAGGCGCACCAGGCCATCGCTAAAGCGAATCACATTGGCACGGTCTCGAGAGCGCTGCTTTTCAAAGGCCTGCAGCGTGGTCATATCGCCCAGCGGCCGGCTGGCCTGCTCGCCCTGCTCCAACGCTTCGACCAGATCCATCACCCCACGCAGCGCTAGGTTAAAACCCTGCCCTGCAACCGGGTGCAAGGCGTGGGCAGCATTGCCCAACACCGCAAGCCCTGGGCGCACGGGTTCTTCGGCCGTCACCAGCGATAGCGGATAGGCATGGCGCGTACCTACCCGGGTAAACCGGCCGACACGGTCACCAAACGCCTGCTGTAGCTGGAGCAGAAATTCACGTTCGGGAAGCGCCATACGCGCTTTTTCGCTGCCGCTGGGGTGCGTCCAGATCAACTCCATGGCCTGGCCTGGCAGGGGCAATAGCGCCATTGGTCCTTGGCCGGTAAAGCGCTCATAAGCGACCCCAAGATGGGGCTGGCTGACCCCCACGTGAGCGATCAGCGCCGTCTGCTGGTAGGACTCATGGCGGCTGCCAATGCCTAATTGCTCTTTAAGCCCAGAGCGCCCCCCATCGGCCAATACCGTTAGGCCTGCCTTCAACTGGCTACCGTCTGAAAGCCGCAGTTCATGACCATTAGCCACGGGGGTGAGTTGTTCAACCTTCGCCGGGCAGTGCCACTCAAGCGGCAGTTGAGCAAGCCGCTGGTGAAGCACCTGGCCCATCCAGGCATTGGGGATAACATGACCCAGCGCGTCGACGCCCAGCTCGTCAGCACTCAGCCGGGTCATCCCTAAGCGGCCTCGCTCACTGATATGGATGCGCTTGATAGGCGTGGCTTCTCCACGCATCCCTTCCCACACACCCAACTGCTGAAAGCGCTGCGCCGAGCCTTCTGCAATCGCGCTGGCCCGGGCATCAAAACTGGGCTGCCAGGCATTTTCCGGCGGCTGAACAACCATTGGCGCCGACTCAATGATCGCCACACGCCAACCATAGCGCTCAATCAGCGGCGCCAGCGCGCAGCCTAAGCTGGCGCCTACCAGCCCGCCGCCTACAATCACAATGTCGTGGGTCAGCGCATTATCAGCTGTTTGACTCGTCCTTTGTTCAGCCCCTTCCATCGCCTTCTCCTTCTCATATACCGCTGCACCTTGGAGACAACTAATACTTCGTAATGTAATTTACATAAAGACCCGTTAACCCATTAAAAACTGGTTACTTTTTAGTCATTAATGCTTCGATTTCAACAACCTGTTTAGGCACGTCTGCGGTCAGTACTTCATGGCCGTCATTCGTCACCACCACATTGTCTTCAATCCGAATGCCAATACCGCGATAGGCCTCGGGAATATCTTCATCGCTAGGGATATACAGGCCGGGCTCTACCGTGAGCACCATTCCTGCGGCCAGTGGCCGGGGTGTTTGCTCATCCAGCTTATAAGTGCCGACATCGTGGACGTCCAACCCCAGCCAATGGGAGGTGGAGTGAAGATAAAAGCGCTTGTAGCTGTTGTCATCGATGCGCGCCTGAACCTCGCCTTCCAGCAGGCCAAGCTTGATCAGCCCGGCGGTTAAATCCGTGACTACCTGCAGGTGAATGTCCGTTAGCGTGGCACCGGGCTGGATGGCGTTAACCGCGCGCTCTTGGGCCTCTAGCACCACCTGGTAGAGCGCCCGCTGGGAGTCGCTAAACAGCCCGGCCACCGGGAACGTGCGGGTAATATCGCCCGCGTAGAGGTCAAATTCGGCGCCCGCGTCAATCAGCACTAAACCGTCTTCACGTAGTGGAGCGCTGTTTTCAATATAGTGCAGAACACAAGCGTTAGCACCGCTGCCAACAATCGTACTGTAGGCGGGGCCACTGGCGCCTTGCCAGACAAACTCATGCTCTAACTCGGCCTGAAGCTGAAATTCGCTCAGCCCTGGACGCGACACCTGCATGGCACGACGATGGGCACGAGCCGATATCCAGGCCGCATGGCGCAGAAGGGCAATTTCAGCGTCGCTTTTAATTAGCCGCATGGCGTGAATCAGGGGGCTAATATCCAGCCAGCCTTTTAGTGGCGGCCGCCCACGCCTGAGCCCTGCCTGAGCGTCAGCCAACGCGTCTTCGGCAACACTCATAGCCTCGGCGTTGTCCAGCGGCAAATAGAGCAGCTCGCGGCCCGCTAGCAGTTCAAGCAAGCGCTCATCGCGATCCGCGTTTTCAAACGCCTGATCGACACCGTGTTCAACGACCACGCCCGCGGCGCCCAGTCGACGCCCAGTCCAGGCTTCCATCGTGGGGTCGCGATCCTGGCAGAACACCACGCTTTGACCTTCAGCGCGCCCCGGCAGCAGCAGTAATAGGGCGTCAGGCTCGCAAATGCCGGTTAGGTAGTAAAAATCGCTGTTCTGGCGGAAGGCGAATTCACTGTCCCGCGAGCGGGTCATCAACCCAGCGCCGGGGAGCACCACGGCGGCGTTCTCTGGCAGCTGGGCCATCAGGGCGTCGCGGCGGTGGCGATATTCCGCCGCGCTTATCGCGGGGGGGCGGGGTAGCAACGTAGGTAACTTAGCGT
This sequence comes from Halovibrio sp. HP20-59, assembly GCF_033052795.2. Taxonomy (NCBI): domain Bacteria; kingdom Pseudomonadati; phylum Pseudomonadota; class Gammaproteobacteria; order Oceanospirillales; family Halomonadaceae; genus Halovibrio; species Halovibrio sp. HP20-59. The sequence goes on along the minus strand of NZ_JAWJUW020000009.1, from coordinate 145,423 downwards.
CAGACAACACAGGGTCAGGCAGCATAGCGGCTCCTATCAAAATGATGCAGCGTTATTAATGAACGGGCGCGTCGGTTTGCTCGACCTGTGGCATGCCTGGGTGCTGCTCCGTATACAGTAGCATCGCGGCCATGCGGGCATGCTCAGTCAGCGCGAACAAATCATTTTCGTTTTCGGGGCTATCGTCGATGTCGGTATCGATACGCCCTAGGGCCTCCAAGTCGCTAATTGCCTCACGGAGCGCCTGGGACCAGCGTTCGCGCAGGTCGTTATCAGTGACCTCATCCACTACCTCGATAAAGCCTAGCGTCCAGTCTTTAAGCCCCTGCGCCTGCTCGCCCAGCGAGAACAACTCATCGGGCAGTAGCGGCGTATAGTCCAGGTCGCTGGCGCTTAACGCCTCTAGCGTTTGTCGCCGCCAGCCAAGCAGCCGCTCGGCGCTAGGCTGGTCGCGAGGCTGTTCTACGCCTAAACTCTGGCAAACTTCGTCCAGCCAAGCTTCGGCACTGACATCGCGAAGCGCCAGCAGTGCGCATAAGCGGCCATCCAAAAAAGCCGGGGACTGCATGCTGCCATGCAGTAGAAAAACATCTGCTACGTCAGAGAAGTCCTGGCGTTCATCAATCAATGACATCGTCTTTAATAACCTCTTATCCACTGGGTGTGTAGGCGACAGAGTGACGGCAATGGTACATGCTGCTGGCGTCCGCGCGTTGACCGCGCGCAATCGCCTCTCTTATAGTGAGCGACACCTATCTTCCTATGCAGTGATGTTAACGCATTGGGCCCCTTGCTGGCCCGTGCTGGAGTCTTTGATGAGTAACGCCAAGCGGCCAACCAAAGAAATAACCCTGTTAGGGCGAGGCTATATCATTGCCTGTGACACGGGCGAAGAAGCCAAACTGGATCGCGCCGCGCGCTACCTAGACCGCGCCATGCAGGGCATCAATGCCCAAAGCAGCGTTCTCGGCAGTGAACGCGTTGCCATTATGGCGGCGCTCAACATCACCCACGAGCTTCTCGAAGCCATGGATGAACAGCGAGCCAGTGAAGAGAATCTTAACCGGCTAAATACTCGCCTTGAACAGGCATTAGCCAAAACCCGCCAGCCCTAGGCATTGCTTAAAAGTAGGGTTGTCTGTCGATCATCTGAAAACGCTGCGAACGTTTAAGCCACCCCTTTGGCATTCGCCGCTGCTCTGTTAGGATGACCGTGTTCTCTGGGGTGTGCGCCAGTCGTTAAAGTCCCTCGAGCCTATGCGTAATACCCAGGGGGCCAAATGCTAGCCAGACCCGTGTGCATGTCCGTGCGTCGGAAAGCCTGACGGTCTGGCTGCGGCCACCCACCTGAACCAGTAGGTTCAGGGCCAGAACGACAGCGGCACCTTGGAGAACACCCCGCAATCAGACATCCGTATGGGGGAAACAGATAGTAATGAAAAACCTCCATCACGACGGATCCCGTCAAAGCGCAGTTCTTCAAAGCCAACCACTTCCAGATCAACAGCCCAGCATTGATAAGCGCGCGCTACGCCGCTTTTTACGTCGCCAACGCCAAGCCCTCACTCAACGCGAACAGCGTGCCGCAGCAAAGCGCCTGTGCCACCGCTTGCAAACGCTGCCTGAAATTACCCGCGCGCGACGCTTGAGTCTTTACCTGCCCGTTAGCGGCGAAATTGATCCTACGCCGCTACTCCCTTGGTTGCGCAAACGTAAGGTAGATGTCTATTTGCCTGTTTTGTGCCCGTTTAGCGCTAATCGTCTCTGGTTCGTCGCCTACCGCCCCGACACGCCGATGGTGAAAAACCGCTTTGGCATCTGGGAACCGGATAGTCGATTTAGCGCCCAACGGCGAAATCGCTTGCCCGCGTGGGCACTGGATACGCTGATCGTGCCGCTGGTGGGGTTTGATAACCAAGCGAATCGGATGGGCATGGGCGGCGGTTTTTATGACCGTAGCCTTGCCTTTATGCGCCGCCCTGGCCCGTCACCTACACTGATTGGCGTTGCCCACGCCTGCCAGCAGGCGGCGTCGCTACCCGTTGAACCTTGGGATGTACCCTTACAAGTAGTGGTCAGCGATCAAGGCTGCGTTCGGCGCCAATAAAAAAAGGGCCGATCCTCTAGAGGGTCAGCCCATGTTGTTATTGCGGGTTAAAAGCGATGCCGCAGCGTTGAGGGCTAACTCCCCGACAACGCCTGCGCGTAACCAGTGGCGAGTACTCCTAATGCAAACACAATCATTAACGCCATTACCATATCAGGCTTTTTACGCCGCATACCGCTTCTCCAACACCTTTGACATTGCCGAATGGATTAAATCTGCCATTCATTGTCGTTATCAACGTAATGGCAGATTGGATTAATTTCACTCACGACTATAGGTCTAACAAGGCATCGTTTACAACTGCTTAAAGAGGCTTTTTTTGCCCCTATTTAAAGCTTTTGACACGCTTATGAAGCTGAGTAGCTTTGGCGCTCGCGGTTAGCAGCCACTTACATACAAGACTGTATGATTAAGCCATGAACAGTCGATAAGCTGGGTTATCGCTCTCACGCCAGTAGCGATAACCTATCGCATCTAAATACTCCGCCACATGGATGCGGTCACCGTTAGGCACCTGCATACCCACCAAAACCCGACCATAAGCCGCGCCATGGTTGCGATAGTGAAACAACGAAATGTTCCAGTCGTGAGGCAGTTGGGTTAAGAAGTTCATCAGTGCACCTGGGCGTTCGGGGAACTCAAAGCGATAGACCTCTTCCTCAAATCGCTCGCTAGGACGGCCGCCGCTCAGGTGACGGATATGTAGCTTGGCTAGTTCATTATCGGTCAGGTCTTCTACCTGATACCCGCCCTCACGCAGCTTATCAATCACCGCTTGGCGGTCTTCGCCACCGGGTTTGACCTGGATACCCACGTAAATATGCGCTTCGCTACTATCGGCATAACGGTAGCTAAACTCGGTCACCATCCGCTTACCAACAGTGCGGCAGAACTTCTTAAAGCTGCCCGGTTTTTCGGCAATGGTGACTGCCAGGATCGCTTCACGCTGTTCGCCAAGCTCTGTACGCTCGGCTATATGCTGCAGGCGGTCAAAGTTGGTATTGGCACCTGAGTTAATGCATAACAGCGTCTCGCCTTCGGCGCCGGTTTGCTGAATATATTTTTTCAGCCCCGCCAATGATAGCGCCCCGGAGGTTTCTGCCACCGCGCGGGTATCTTCAAAGATATCTTTTACCGCAGCGCACATTTCATCAGTGGTCACGGTGATCACGTCGTCGACCAGATCTTTCATCAGGGCAAAAGGCACCTCGCCAATCTGAGCCACTGCGACGCCTTCGGCAAACACCCCAACCTGGTCGAGTATCACGCGTTCGCCGGCTTCTAGCGCGGCTTTAAGGCAGGCACTGTCTTCGGCTTCCACACCGATCACTTTGATATCCGGGCGTAAATATTTCACATACGCCGCCACACCCGCAATCAGCCCGCCGCCGCCTACAGGCACAAAGATGGCATCTAAACGGCCAGCGTGTTGGCGTAGAATTTCTACGCCGATGGTGCCTTGACCGGCCACCACATCAATATCGTCAAACGGCGGAATATAGGTATAACCGTGCTCTTTGATCAGCTCTTGCGCGTGTTCGGCAGCAGCGGCAAAGGCATCACCTTTAAGAATGACCTTGGCGCCGCGTGCGCGCACCGCCTGCACTTTGATGTCAGGCGTGATGCGCGGCATGACAATCACCGCTTTGACGCCCATCAGTTTGGCCGCCATGGCAAGCCCCTGGGCATGGTTACCGGCGGAAGCGGCAATCACGCCTTTGTCTTTTTGCGCCTGGGTTAACTGCGTCATCTTGTTGTAAGCACCGCGAATCTTAAACGAAAATACCGGCTGTAAATCTTCGCGCTTAATCAAAATCTGGTTGTTGAAACGACGCGACAAAAAGGGAGCTGGGGAAATCGGTGTCTCACAAGCGGCTTCGTATACACGGGCTTGGAGAATCTTTTTGACGGTTGCTTCGAGCATGCGGGTATCCCAAGGGAAAGACGTGAACGGACAGAACATTCATTGGTAGCAGATTACACCTAGTGGCGTCTACATCGGCAGGCAACGTTTAGACCGCTATACTAGCGCTCTACCTCTGTTATGACGAACGCTCCTCTGACTTACTCTTATCTAATAACTTATTAGGCTTATTATGAAACCAGCGATGAACCAGGATGAATTGAAAGCCGCCGTGGCGGATGCAGCGATTAAAGAGATTGAACCGCAGCTGGAAAAAGACACTGTCCTGGGCATTGGCACTGGCTCCACGGCCAACCTGTTTATTGATCGTCTAGGCCCGCTGCGCGACCGTTTTAAAGGCGCGGTGGCCAGCTCAAACGCCAGCGCCGAGCGCCTAGAGAAACTGGGCATTGAAGTGTTTGAGCTCAACAGCGTCGGCACAGTGCCTTTTTATATAGATGGCGCAGACGAAGTAAATGCTAACTTACATATGATTAAAGGCGGTGGCGCAGCACTGACCCGCGAAAAAATCGTGGCTGCCTGTGCCAAGCGTTTTGTCTGCATCGCCGACGGTTCAAAATACGTGCCCCAGTTAGGCAGCTTTCCGCTGCCGGTAGAAGTCATCCCCATGGCGCGCTCCTATGTCGCCCGCGAGCTTGTCGCATTGGGGGCTGATCCCGTCTACCGCCAGGGGGTGGTTACCGACAACGGCAACCAAATTATCGACTGCTTCGATTTTATGATCGCAGACCCAGTGGCCATGGAAGCAAAAATCAACGCTATCGTCGGCGTAGTGACCAATGGTTTATTTGCCGCCCGCGGCGCCGACGTTCTGCTGTTGGGTAAAGCAGATGGCGTAGAGCGCATAGCGCTAAAATAAAGACGCTTACATAACGCCACTGCGCTAACGGGGTAGTAGCAACGCCAATCCTGTCAGGGTGCGAGCCAGGGCACCTTTGTGTGCCTCAATAGCTGCGCGCCCTGCCAGCCCAGCCTGCTGGGCGCGCTCAGGGTTAGCAAAATAGTCGGCCACAGCGTCTGCCACGGCGTCCGGGCTATCAACCAGCGTTAGCGAACCTGCCGCTTGCAGCGGTTCAGCCACATCAGCAAAGTTTTCAATCGAGCGGCCGCTGATAACCGGCTTGCCCAGGGCCGCCGGTTCTAACACATTGTGCCCCCCCAGCGGCACCAGACTACCGCCTACATAGGCCACACGGCCTGCTGTATAAAGCACTGATAGTTCACCTAGCGTATCCCCCAGATACACCTGGGTTTGCGCCGTCACGGGCTGCTGCTTGCTGCGGCGGCTTAACACCCACTCTTTCTCGCACAACGCGGCCACCTCATCAAAGCGCTGAGGGTGGCGCGGCACCAACACTAGCAGCGCATCAGGGTAGCGTTGCAGCACTTGGCGATGGGCCTTTAGCAATAGCGCTTCTTCGCCGTCTCGGGTCGAGCCTGCCACCCAAACTGGACGCTCTCCCCACTCTTGAAGTAAGTGCTCACCCTCTTCCTGTGCTCTGTTTTTACTAGCCATCTCAAATTTGAGCGAACCAACGATGCGGGTGATATCCGTGCTGCAGCCAAGGGCATTAAAGCGTTCGGCATCTGCCGGTGATTTTGCGGCTAGCCAGCTAATATTGGCGAGCGTGCTGGTCATTAGCGGGCGCAGACGTTGGTAGCGCTTAAAAGTGCGGGGCGATAGACGACCATTCACCACTGCCACCGGCACACCCCGCTGGCGGCAGGCGTGGATCAGGTTGGGCCACAGCTCGGTTTCAAACAGGATCGCGAGTTCGGGCTGAACACTACGTACAAAGCGTCTAGCAGCACCGGGAAAATCCAACGGTAGGAAGCGATGGGTAAGCCTTGCTTGATCGCTTGGAGTTTGCTCGCTAATAAGCGCTTGAGACTGCTGAGCCCCTGTAGCCGTCATGGTCGTAAGCAGTAGGCTATGCGCCGGGTAATGCGCAAGTAGCCCTTCAATTAACGGGCGTGCGGCGCGCACTTCTCCCACAGACGCACAGTGCAGCCAAATACGTGGCGCGGGAGGAAGCGGCTGAAGGCGTAATCCCAGCCGTTGAAGGCGCGAGTAAGTGGGTACTTGCTCACGCCATACACGCCAGCCAATCAGTGGTGAGAGCGCATACAATGCCGCTGAGTAGGCAAGCCGTGGCCAGGCAAGCGAAGCCATTAGCGCTCGCGATCAATAATGGAGCTAATCATCGCCGAGGTCGAAACGCCGTCTTCAAAGCCCAGCACTTTAACTTCGCCACCATTGGTCATAACGGCTGCGCCCCCGGCAATATCTTCTGGCCGGTAATCGCCACCTTTGACCAATATATCGGGAAGCACCGCTTCAATCAGCGCCTGGGGGGTGTCGTCTCTAAAGGGCACTACCCAATCGACGGCACCTAACCCTGCCAACACCTGCATACGCCGGTTAAGCGGATTAATCGGCCGCTTGGGCCCTTTCAGGCGACCAATAGAGGCGTCGTCGTTAACCGCGACGATTAAACGATCACCCAGGCGCTTAGCCTGCTCCAGGTACGCAACATGGCCCGCGTGCAGAATATCGAAGCAGCCGTTGGTCATGACCACCCGCTCACCGCGCAGTTGGGCGGCACGTACCGCCTCAATCAGCATATCGGGCTCAATCACGCCAAACTCGGCTAGCTTATCGCCGTGTAATGCAGTGTAGAGCTCAGCGATCGATAGCGTGGCTGTACCCGGTTTGGCCACTACCAGACCGGCGCCCAAATTGGCCAACATCATCGCTTCGGGAAAGGCGTGGCCTGCCGCAAGCGCTAGCCCCATTAGGCCAATAACGGTATCGCCCGCCCCTGTGACATCGAAAACTTCCTGAGCGCGGGTGGGTAAGTGCAGCGGCGCATGCCCTTCGCGGATCAGCGTCATGCCCTTTTCGCTGCGGGTAATTAGCAGCGCTTCCAGCTCAAGCTCCGCACGTAGCGCTTCGCCTCGGCGGGATAACTCATCATCGGTCGCGCAATGGCCGACCACCGCTTCAAACTCGGTGAGGTTGGGGGTGATTAAACTCGCCCCTCGATATCTGCTGAAATCCTGCCCTTTCGGATCGATTAGCACACGCTTGCCCTGGTCTGTTGCGCTGGCTATCAAGTTCTCTACTTGGTTCAGTGTGCCTTTACCGTAGTCGGAAAGGATCACTATGTCGCAATCGGGGAGCGCCTTTTCTACTTGAGCCACCAGCTCACTGGTCTCGACACTGTCCAAAGGCTGCTCAAAATCCAGGCGCAGCAGTTGCTGGTTACGACTCATCACACGCAGCTTGGTAATCGTGGGTATCTCGGCGCTACGCTGAAAGTGAGCACTCACACCTGATGCATTCAAACTGGCTTGTAGAATCTGCGCGTTCTCATCGATACCGATAACGCCCGCCAGCACCGCATGGCCGCCTAGCGAGGTAATATTCAGCGCCACATTAGCCGCTCCGCCTGGGCGGTCTTCTACATCTTCCACGCGCACCACCGGCACCGGCGCTTCAGGGGAAATGCGCGAGGTACCACCATGCCAGTAGCGATCTAGCATCACATCCCCCACGACCAGTACACGGGCGTGCTCTAGGGCGGTTAAATCAATTTTCATCGGTGCTCCCTGCGCTGGTGGTTGAAGCGGTATGTGCCAGCAGTGTATCCAACTTGGCAATGACATCGTCGGCTTTAATCAGCGTCATAGCGCTTGGGTGGCGTACCCGCTGGCCCCAACTCACTTCGTCTACCGATTTATGCAGATAGGTGCGCACGGCTTCGGGGTAGGCATTAACCGCAAAGTCCCGCCATAAATAGGGTGCGGCGCGCTGGGGATTAGTGGAGGCATAAAGCCCCAACGCAGGTGTACCCATGGCATTGGCCATATGGATAGGCCCGGTATCCGGCGCTATCACCGCTTGGGCTTGATCGATCAGCGCTAAAACTCCTTTTAAAGAGGTACCAGCAATGGCATTAATCACACTGGCTGGCTGGCAAAGCGCTTCGATTTGATCGCCGATTTCTCGCTCCAGGGCACTACCGCCACCGGTCAATACGCTTTTAAGACCGTGCTGCACCCAAGCGTGCTCAATCACGCTAGCGTACCCCTCGACCGACCAATTGCGAAAATTACGTAGGCGAACGTTACTACACGGGTTTATGACGAGGTAAGGCGTCTCACCACTGATCACCTGAGCCTCATTACGTGCCGTATCTGGCACAGGTAAATCCCACGCTAAGCGGTCATCCTCTACTCCGAGCACCCGGGCGAAGTCCATAAAAGACTCCAGCACATGGGCATTGGGATGCGGTGCGAGCTGATACTGGGTGAACCAGTGTTGCGCATCTTTGGCGCGCGCCTTGTCATAGCCTACGCGTACATCAGCCTTCAGCCCAAGCGACAGCACGCTAGCACGAATGGCCTGCTGCATATGCAGCAGCACATCGAAGCGCGTATCGGCAAGCTGCCGCCATAACGCGCGCATCCCAGCAATACCGGTCGACTTGTCGTAAACAACAAACTCGACCCCGGTAAGCCCCGCCAGTAGACTGTGTTCCCCCTTACCGATAATCCAGGTAATGCGCGCATCAGGCCACTGGCGCTGCAACGCCCGCACAGTGGGCACGAGATTGCACACATCTCCTAAGGCGGAGAGACGCAAAATGGCAATATGGTTAGGCTGAACAGGTAACGAGGGCTTCATGCGCTTAACAGCACTCCGGCAAAAAAATAATCTGATTTTACATGATGCAGACAGTTTATGTGACGCGCCTGAAACACACCAAATCAAACCGGCTCTGTTCACTAGCGATTACTGGCGTGAGCGAGAACTAATTGTCGGTGAAGCCCCCGGCCGGGGTAGCAGTTTGTTTGTGCAGGCAACGCCTACTGAACAGTGGGCACTAAGGCCTTATCGTCGGGGTGGCATGGCGGCCAAACTAAGTAAAAAACGCTATTTGTGGACAGGCGCCGAGCGCACCCGAGCATTTCGTGAATTGCGTTTAACTGCCACCCTTTTTGAGCAGGGGCTCCGGGTGCCCCGCCCCGTAGCGAGCTGCGTTACCCGCTATGGGCTTACGTATGAAGCCGCATTGATCACCGTGCGCATTGCGGGTGCCAAAGCCCTGGCAGAGCTACTCGTTAACGATCTAGCCAATGAAGCATTGTTAAAGCGTGTAGGGGTCATGGTTCGGCGTTTTCATCAAGTAGGGCTTGACCACGTTGACCTGAACGCGCGTAATATTTTGATCGACCCCATTGGCGAGCCTTGGTTGATTGACTTTGATCGCTGCCGACTTCGTGAGCCTGGGAAATGGCAGGAAGAAAATTTAAAACGGCTGGAGCGATCTATACACAAGTTTAAACCTTCGCTGGTCATCTCTCCCCTCATCCAAGGATACCGAGCCACAAGCTAATCTACATTTTCTTTAAAGGGGCCATGTAAATTTTTGTAGTGATTGCTGAGTATCTAAAGGGCCGGATTCTGTCTCCGGCACACAATACTGTAATGCTGTTAGCATGCGCTCAAACGCTTCAGCGCCATGAGCCTTTTGCGTTACTTTTTCCCACCAATCTCTATGCACTGCTTTCACTTCCACAGGTACTGTCGCTAAGCCTAAATATTGCGCCATCGCAAGTCGGTGTAGGCCTCTATTTATTTTTATCAAACGGCCATTTCTACTGACTGCCACGCCTAATCTATCTTTACCCTTCTGCTGTTCAAACCCATTAAGGGCCATATCATCCATAAATTTCAGATAAACACGCAGATAAATAAGGATTCGCTCTTCAGTATCCAGCAAAAGTCCTTGCTGGTGAGAGGACCAAGGGTGGCCTTCATCGACTTGCTCTTTGAGGCGGCGAAAGGCCTCGCTGCCAGTCAGATCATCGCGATGCGCATCAATATCGCTGATAAAACGATAGCGCGAACCATCACGTAGATCTTCTCGCCGCAAGTCCCAATCGCCGCTCCAAATAAACGCCGACGATAAAGGCCTAAGGCGCTTAGGAAGCTCACTCCAATCACGAAGGCGCACCAGTTCACGGGGATTCACATGCAGTATTAGCCGCGTATCTAGTTGCTGCTCAACAACACGCCGCGGTAAGCCCAACTGCTCCGCCCATTCACTTCCAGGAAAATCATGCTTCCATAGTCCGAAAACCATACGCTCAAGAGGGACACCTATCCTCGCTTGAAAGCCATCACGCACAGCCATCTGGAGACGCGCACGCTGTACCGGCCAGTACATTCGGGAGTCAGCCAGTGAAGAAAAAGCTGGGTCTCCTCCAGGGGGTATCGGAAATTGACGTTGCATAACACTCTCCGTAGGGAGCAGAGTAATCTTGCTGTTAAAACCTGAATTCAGGGAATTATAATTCGCAAAAACATCGCGTTTACTGTGCTGATTGATCTCGACCGCTGCAGCCGCGTTATTCAGAATAAAAACTATTCAGACGCAGTGTAATACTCAATTAAGCGTTTCACGTGCTGCTTGTTGCTGAAGTGCTGTTCAACACGGAGTCGAGCGGCCTTCCCCATTGTTTGACGCTTGGCAGCATCCCGAATCATGGTGTCCATAGCATCACGCCATGCATGGACATCAAATGCCCCCACTAGCAAGCCTGAATCGGCATCTACTAACTCCGGCAGCGAGCCGGTATTGGAGCCAATGATCGGTATGCCGCAGGCCATAGACTCAATGATCGTCAGACCAAACGCTTCATTCTTTGAAGGAATACACACCATGTCCAGGGCTGGCAAGATTTCCGTTAGATCGTTGCGGTGCCCTAAAAAGGTGATTTTTTCAGCCAAGAAGGTGCCCGCAACGACTTGTTCTAACTGGGCATAAAACGCCTCAACGCCGCCTGTAGCATAGTCAGTCCCGCCGATGGAGAGCGCATGAAAGTTTAATGCGGGGTCTAGCTTAAGCAACGCATTCACCCACACATCTTGCCCTTTACCTGGGGTAACACGGCCGGGAAGCCCTATTAGCACTGCATCAGGCAGTACGCCCAGAGCCATTCGCTTGGCACGAATGGCAGCAAGATCATGACAGGGCTGGTACTTAGCGATATCCACCCCATGAGTTAAGCAGGCCACCCGCTCCCGCGGGACGGGCAAATTGCCAATATTGCGCTGATGTGTTGCCTGACTAATGGAAAACACGCGCTTCACGCTACTATAAGCAATCCGGTGATAGGGGCTCTTCTTAGGCCGCTGCCCCCCCACATGATCGGTATAAAAGATATTTAATGTTGGTAGCAGCGCTTTTAATAGCGTAGTCAGGCGCAAATCACTCGATTTATGGCAATGTATAATGGTCACCTTCGTTGCCACCAACCAGCGCCTTAGCGAGAAGATATTGGTCAGAGCGTGTCCGTTACTGGCAAAGGCTTTGTAAGGTACACCATGGCGCTGCATGTAGGCTTCTACCTTCGAGCCCTTCAAGCAAATACCGATGACATCCCACCCTTCTGCCTGCAGGTCTTCAATTACGCGGTCTACGTATAACTCCATTCCGCCTTTACCATCGGAAAGACACAGTTGCAGTACCTTATTTTGCATTGTTTACCCTACCCAGCCGTGTACCGTTAAACAATCAATACGATATCTTGTAGTATACAGGCTGGTATTAACGGGGCCTAAATCATGGCGCAGAAACTGCTTGTCGTGCGTAACGACAAAATCGGCGATTTTATGCTGGCTTGGCCGGCCCTAGCGTGTTTAAAAAAAGCCTCGCCTACCCCTCATGTTACCGTTTTGGTTCCCTCTTATACGGCCCTGCTGGCCAAGGCCTGCCCTTGGGTAGATGACGTTATCATTGACCCCAGCAGCCAGGCGAATAAAGCCGCGCAGCAAGGGCTGCTTCGCCAAGTGAAACAAGCGAAGTTTGATGCACTGCTGACACTTTTCTCAACACCACGTATTGGCTGGCTGGGTGTTCGAGCGGGCATTCCACTGCGCGTCGCTCCCGCCACCAAGTGGTGCCAAATATTCTATAATGTTCGGGTACGCCAAAGACGCTCGCAATCTGCTAAGCCGGAATACCGATACAATGTCGATTTGGCCTGCAAGCTGGTGGAACGTCTATCGCTGAAGCTTTCATCTCTGCCTTCACCGCCTTTTTGGCCCCTGAGTGACACCCAGCAGTATACTCAACGACAAACACTTATCCGCGACCCGTCGGAGCATGTGATGGTTGTTCACCCGGGCAGTGGCGGCTCAGCCGTCAACCTGTTAATTTCACAGTATGCGACGCTCATTACTCAGATAAGCCAGCATAACCTGCCTCTTCGCTGGCTTATAAGCGCCGGGCCGAGTGAACAGTCTCGGGCTCAAGCGCTGATTGACCAGTTAGCCGAAAACGGCGTAATGGCAGATCACTTCCCTGCCAGCACAGGTGTGGACGCCTTTGCCCTAAAGCTTGCAGGTGCTGACATGCTGATTGCAGGCTCGACGGGGCCATTACACATCGCTGGCTGCCTCAATCTTGCGACGGCCGGTTTTTACCCTGGCAAACGCTCCGCGACGCCATTGCGCTGGCAAACCTGTAACAGCGCTGAGAAGCGTCTGGCGTTTAGCCCGCCTGGGAGTGCTGATCAGCAGGATATGAGTGCGATTGATATCGATGCAGCGGCCCAAGAAATAGTGAAAGCTTTATTAAGCAAAGGAATATGAATGAAGCCAATTACCGGAATTGTCATCACTTTAAACGAAGCCTACAACATTGGCGAATGCCTAATTTCTCTTAGCAAAGTGTGCGATGAGCTTATTGTAGTAGACTCCGGTAGCGACGATAAAACCGCTGAAATATCTAAAGCCTACGGTGCAAAAATCTACACACAAGACTATCTGGGTGATGGACCACAGAAAGCTTTCGGCGTACCGTATGCAAAAAATGATTGGATTATTTCTTTAGATGCTGATGAGCGTTTAAGTGAGGATGCTGTCAGCATTATCAATACATTGAAACTTGATGATATTCAGATAGCTTATGGTTTTCATCGTAAAAATTATGTTGGCGAGCACTGGATCAAAGCTGCCGGCTTTTATCCAGACAGTGTTGTAAGGCTATATAATAGAACGACTTCCGGCTATCTCAATAAAAAAGCCCACTCGTCTGTAAAAGCCCCGTCCATTTACCAAACAAAGACACATATAGAACACTTAACCTATAGGGATCTATCCGACTGGATTTACCGCATCAATGCATTATCAACCAGAGATGCCTGGGCAATGAAAGAACGTGGTAAAAAGCCATGCGTTTTCAATCCGATACTTCACAGCACTAATGCGTTCATAAGAAAACTAATTTTCAAAGGTGGAGTTTTCCAGGGAGCAGATGGTTTTTTAGTAGCAATTACTACCGCTTTCCATGCTTATATGAAGTATGCAAAGCTTAATGAGTTGCATAAAAAAACTGCTACCGAATAAATACAACCCCACTCCAACGCCGGTAAAACGCTATGCAAAAAATTCTCATTGTAGCCACAAGCAGAGTCATAAAACTTTTTGCCAACACTTTGAAAATGCTAAACTACCCTCTTTATTGGATTTTTCCAAAAATACGCTTCACTCTACCAGAATACTCTCCGCCGCTGTTTAAAAACAACAAAAAAAAGGTTATCTCAAGCATTATTTGGCAAACCAATTTTACCAATAGAGTAACACTACCTGTCTATCTCAACTATCTATTCAACCGACTGATGGCTCCAGATTTCGAGTACCGCTTCATGAGCACTGAAGCGCGAAATAACTTTATTAATGCATATTACCCTGATGTACTTCCCCATTATAACCGTTTACAGATTGGTGCGGCCCAAGCCGATCTGTGGCGTGTACTGGTGCTTCATAAGTTTGGCGGTGTATACCTGGATATCGATGCGCACCAAATCTGGCCTCTCTCCCAATTGATTGGTTCAAAAGAAAAAGAAATCTTTGTCACCACGCGCCGAGGTGAGTTTAGTAACTACTTTATTGCCAGCGCTCCTGCAAATCCTAACCTTGCTAAGTTAATTGACCAAATCGTAGAGAACATAAAAGAGAATACTTTGACGAATGTATTCCACATAACAGGACCAGGCGTATTTAATATGCTTTTAAATCCTGAGAAAGTGCCGACAGTTCACTATCGTTATGCAGTAAACCAGGGCAGCTTTACTAACGAGCACTTCCAGTATATTGATAAGCCCCAGGGAAAGTGGAATAAAGAACAGCGGAAAACTTCGGTTATTCGCCCAGAGAGTGAGAATACAGCCTGACCATAAAGCACAACGGTTAGCACGTCTACCTTGATTATTTCGCCTATAACTACAGCAAATGCCTAGGTAATGCTAAAGTTAAGAATCATCATAACTCTCATACCAAGGTCAAGAAAGCTGTGTTTTTTATATCCTCATTTCTCAGCCACCGTAAGGGGCACATGCCCGTCTTAAGGTCACTCAAACTTGCCCCATGGCTGCCTCTAGTCACTACCGGCCTAAGCCTAGGCTATACCGTCACGGTTCTAACCCGCCTGCCGTGGTGGGCGCTATTTTTTATTGCTGCCGCCTGGGTGGCTGTGGGTCTAAAGCTGCGCTGGGGCCATCCCGTTAATGCGCGTTACCGTAAAATGTGGCCGTGGTCGCTAGTCCCATTGAGCCTTTTGGGCATTTACATTTACTTGGCCGACAGCTTCGGCATTGTCGATCTCGGCGCGGTATTTTTCCACCTGCAGGCGGGCATGGCTGAACACGGCGGGCCGGGAAAATTGGTTATCGCTGCTCTTTATACAGCCGTCATGATCGCTGTACTGGCATCGGTCACTTGGTTAACACGTCATGATCAACGCTGGCGATTCGCCGAACGGTTTTTCGCTATTGTCCTACTCGCTTGCAATCCACTGTTATATGGCTTGGGCCTGCGCAGCGCAGCGATAGTCACGGATGATGGGAGCTGGCTGGACCGACGTTATGTATCGCCACCGACTAGCGAGCTACGCGATGCGCCCAATCTGCTCGTCTTGTACTTGGAAAGTATAGAGCGCACTTATGCCAATGAGCAGTTTGGTGATGCTTACGCAGATATCAATGCGCTTGGTGAGCGTGGCGCGGTGTTTGAGGGCGTACGCCAGATGGATAACACCGGTTGGACGATGGCAGGTATGATCGCCAGCCAGTGCGGCGTCCCCTTGATGCCAGCGGGTCTACTCCATGATGCTCAGTTTGAGCCTCTTTCTAAGGTAGTCCCAGGCGTTGATTGTCTGAGCGATATATTGGCAGCGCAAGGCTATCAGCTTAGTTACTTAGGCGGCGCTAGTACTCAATTTGCAGGCAAGGGGCTATTCTACCAAGGCCACGGTTTCGATACGGTAAAAGGACGTGAAGAGTTAGCCCCTCTGTTGGATGATCCTGAATATGTGAATAGCTGGGGCCTGTATGACGACACGCTTTATGACATCACCGCCGACGAAATACGTCGTCTCGACCAAGCAAATAACGGACCGTGGGGGATGTTTAACCTTAACCTCACAGGCCATGCACCCAATGGCTACCCTTCACAATCCTGCGTGGAACGGCAGGGCGAGTTCGATGGCCAGGATATCCTTTACTCGGTTGAGTGTTCGGCGTGGCTTGCCCGTGATTTGGTTGAGCGTCTAGAGGAAGAGGGGCTTCTCGACAATACGTTAGTTGTGCTGCTCAGTGACCACCTGACGATGCGCGTTTCTGTTTGGGATCAGTTGACGGCCATGGATAGAGATAACACGCTGATTATGCTGGGTGAAGACATTGAGCCACAGCGCATACGCCGCGATGCCACGATGCTGGATGTTTTTCCTACCCTGTTGGATGCGCTAGGCTTTCGCCTCGAAGAGCAGCGTGCCGGATTGGGCACTTCTCTATTCAGCGATGAGCCTACGCTGGTAGAAAGGCACGGCATTGAGGTGCTCAACGAGCGCTTAAGGGAAGAAACAGCGCTCCAGCACCGCCTTTGGGAGGGGATTTCCCCTCAGCGCCGTAATGCCCAAGAATCTCCTCAAGAGCAAGTTCTAGAAACGCCTGCCGATATCGCCGATGAAGTTGAGCTCATCCGTTAGCGATCACGTGCTCTCTCTGCTGATCTGCGTGTAGACTTTGATAAACCTGATCGACACTGAGCTGATTAAGACAATTAGTGTGCCCCAGCGGGCAGGTACGCTGAAAGCAAGGAGAGCAGGAAAGCGCTAAATAATGAATAACCGCATTATCGGTGAGCGGCGGCGTGTACACAGGCGAAGAAGAACCGTATAACGCATGAATACGTACACCGACCGCGGCGGCCACATGCATCAAGCCTGAGTCGTTGGTGACGACGTGTCGGCAATCTGCCAACAGATCAACTGCGTCGGCCAACTGGGTTTTACCGCATAAGTTGTGACCGTGTGCAAGACCCTGCACAATCGCCTCCCCCGCCGGATGATCCTTCGCTCCACCTAAGACGCGTATCTCAAAGCCATCTTGCACCAACCGCTTTGCCAGCGCGTGAAAGTAGCTAATTGGCCACTGCTTGGCAGGGCCATATTCGGCGCCGGGCATCATACCAATTGCCGGCCGTGATGAAAGCGAGTGGGTCAGGCGTAAATTGACCAAATTATCGCGATCAATCTGCAGGCGTGGTTTAGGTAACTCAAAGTCGCCGCTACTCGCCTCTTCCAGGGGAAGCCCTAGCGACACAAAACGCTTTACCGTTTGGTCAAGCACCTGCTTATCGAGTTTACGGCGCTCCTTGAGAAGCCCGTAGCGGTGCTCACCGATAAAGCCAATACGCTCGGGAATCCGTGCCATAAAAGGCACCAGTGCCGCCTTCCAGGAACGCGGCAACACAATGGCGCGATCAAAGCGCCCACGCAGGCGGCTGGCGAGTTCACGCCGGCTAGCCAAACCAAATTCACCATGGCCCACTGCCAACGGCAGCACCTCGTCCACCTCAGGCATGCGTTCTAGAATAGGCTGTGACCAAGCCGGTGCGACCACCCCAATCGTCGCATTGGGCTGGCGGGCTTTTAAGGTCATAAACAAGCTTTGTGCCATGACCATATCGCCGACCCACGAGGGGCCAATCACCAGCAAGCGCTGAGCGGAGTTAACCATTTAACCACCCCAAGTAGGCCTTCACTCCTTGAGCAACGGTTTTAAACTCAACATCACAGCCGCTCTCACGTAGCTGACCAATGTCAGCTCGGGTATAGCTCTGGTAGCGTCCTTTAAGTTCTTCGGGGAAGGCAATGTAGTTGATCTCACCTTTACCGTAAAAGTCGATAACAGCCTCACCAATGGCTTTAAAAGGCTCAGCCCGACCGGTGCCAAGATTAAAGATACCTGACTTGTCAGGATGATCCAAAAACCAAAGATTCACATCGACCACATCGCCCACATAAACAAAGTCGCGACTCTGCATGCCGGCATCAAAACCATCATAGCCGCCAAACAGCTTGAGCGTTTCGCCATTACGAATTTGCAGATGGTTATGATAGGCCACACTGGCCATTTTGCCCTTATGCTGTTCACGAGGGCCGTAGACGTTAAAGTAACGAAAGCCCACCACCTGAGTGGTTAACTCGTCCCAGCGCGCGCGCACATGCTGATCGAACAGCAGTTTTGAATAACCGTAAACATTCAGTGGCTTTTCACACTCGGGCAGCTCTTTGAACACTTCGCTGCCGCCATAGGTGGCGGCTGACGACGCGTATAAGAAGGGAATCCCCTGCTGCTCGCAGTAATTAAGCAGTACTTTGGAGTACTCAAAATTATTTTCCATCATGTAGTGACCATCCCACTCGGTGGTATCCGAGCAGGCACCTTCGTGGAAAATGGCGTCGATGTTGGGCAGGTCGACGTTTTCACCGCGCAGAGCTGCTTTTATTCGGGTAAGAAAGTCGTCCTTATCGAGATAGTCTGCCAACGTGCAGTCGGCTAAATTGACGAATTTGGTGCCATCGCGCAGATCGTCAACCACCACCACATCGTTACGGCCGCGGGCATTCAGTGCTTTGACTAAGTTGGCCCCAATAAAACCGGCACCGCCTGTTACCACAATCATACTGTACTCCTTACTTAAAGCGGCTCTGTTGGAGCCTGTCACCTATCTGCCTAGGATTGTATACTTGACGCCTTATGAATTCATGGCCAACGGTGCTTTCCGCGATGAGTGTCTCGACAAACCAATCGACACCCGATGTGTCGACCTTTCAAGGCTTGATCCTTGCTCTGCAGCAATACTGGGCAGAACAGGGTTGTGTCATCCTCCAGCCGCTCGATATGGAAGTCGGCGCAGGCACTTTCCACCCCGCCACTTTCCTCCGCGCGATTGGCCCCGAAACCTGGAACGCTGCTTACGTGCAGCCCTCAAGGCGCCCGACTGACGGCCGCTACGGCGAGAACCCTAATCGACTCCAGCACTACTATCAGTTCCAGGTAGTAATGAAGCCATCGCCAAGCAATCTGCAGGAGCTTTATTTGGGGTCCCTTAAACGGCTCGGCCTAGACCCCTTGATCCACGACGTGCGTTTCGTCGAAGATAATTGGGAATCGCCCACCCTTGGTGCTTGGGGTCTTGGCTGGGAAATCTGGCTAAACGGTATGGAAGTGACCCAGTTTACCTATTTTCAGCAGGCCGGGGGCATTGAATGCTACCCGGTAACTGGAGAGCTCACCTACGGACTTGAGCGCATTGCCATGTACCTGCAGGATGTCGATAGCGTCTATGACCTTGTCTGGGCGGTTGCACCGGATGGCAGCAAGGTTACCTACAGCGATGTTTACCTGCAAAACGAGCGCGAACAGTCCGCCTACAATTTTGAACATGCCGATGTTGATCAGCTATTTGCTAACTTTGACCACCAGGAAAAAGAGTGCGGCAAGCTGCTCGGCGCCAGCTTGCCGCTGCCGGCCTACGAGCAAGTTCTGAAAGCATCGCATACGTTCAACCTGCTGGACGCCCGTCACGCCATTTCAGTTACCGAGCGGCAGCGCTTTATCCTGCGCGTGCGTACCATGGCGCGAAACGTCGCCACCGCTTACTTTGAGTCGCGTAAAGCCGAAGGTTTCCCGATGGCACCTGAAAAACTTCGCCGCGAACTGTTGCAAGAGCTATTCGCTGAACAGGGAGACGCTTAAATGGCTGTTAATACCCTTTTACTAGAACTGGGAGCAGAAGAACTGCCACCCACAGCCCTTGATGCGCTTTCCGATGCGTTTGCCGCAGGCATTGAGAAGGGCCTGCAAGAAGCCGATATTCCCTTCACCAGCGTTAGCGCTTTTGCAACACCACGGCGTTTAGCGGTACAAGTAAGCGAGCTGGGCGATAAACAGCCTGACCGTCACGTCGAGCGCCGTGGCCCAGCGCTGGCGGCTGCCTTTAAAGATGGCGTCGCCACTAAAGCTGCGGAAGGCTTTGCCCGCTCCTGTGGCGTCAGCGTGGATGAGCTGGCGCGCTTGGAAACGGATAAAGGTACCTGGCTAGTATTCCGCGAACAGCAGCAGGGTGAGACTGTACAGGCGCTGCTGCCAGCGATTTTGCAAAAAGCGATCAGTACGTTACCGGTGCCTAAAAACATGCGCTGGGGCGCTTCACGGGTTGAATTTTCACGTCCCGTTCATTGGCTTGTGGCACTTTACGGTAGCGATGTGGTAGCCGCCGAGGCACTGGGTTTACAGGCTAGTCGCACGACCTATGGCCATCGTTTCCACGCCCCCGATGCACTCCAGCTAGCGCACGCTGATGAGTACGTCTCTGCCCTCGAAAACGCCTACGTCTTAGTTGATCGTGCGCAGCGCCGTGAACGCATTCGCGAGCAGGTACTGTCAGAAGCCGAAGTGCAGGAGGCCACCGCCGTCATCGACGAAGACTTACTCGTCGAAGTCAGCGGCTTGGTCGAGTGGCCGGTCGCCCTGACCGGTAGCTTCGATGAACGCTTCTTGGAGGTGCCAGCGGAATGCTTGATCTCATCCATGAAGGCCAACCAGAAATACTTTCACCTGCTGGACGACGCAGGCAAGCTAAAGCCGCTATTCATTACTATTGCTAATATCGACAGCGCGGACCCCGACCAGGTCATTGCCGGTAACGAGAAAGTCATCCGCCCTCGCTTAGCCGATGCGGCGTTTTTCTACGCTACCGACCGCAAGCATACGCTTGCATCGCGTATTCCTCAGTTGGAGAGCGTGGTCTTCCAACAACAGCTGGGTACGCTGGCGGATAAAGCCCGCCGCAGCAAGGCTGTCGCCACCTTTATCGCCGAGCGAATCAACGGTGATGTGGCACATGCCCAACGCGCCGTGGCGCTCGCCAAATGCGACCTTGTCACGGAGATGGTACTCGAATTCCCCGAGCTTCAGGGCATTATGGGGCGCTATTACGCCGAGCAAGACGGTGAGCCGACTGAAGTGGCTCAAGCGGTCGAAGAGCAGTATTTACCGCGCTTTGCTACCGATACTATCCCCCAAACTAGCACAGGTAAGGCGCTAGCCCTGGCGGATCGTCTGGACACGCTGGTGGGTATTTTTGGAATTGGTCAACGCCCTACCGGGGCAAAAGATCCCTTTGCTCTTCGTCGTGCCTCGATTGGCGTGCTCAACATTCTGGTCAAAGGTGAGCTCGACCTTGATCTGCGCGAGCTGCTCAGCGTGGCCGTTGAACAGCACCAAAACCTGCCTAACGTCGATGGGCTAGTGGAAGATGTGCTGACTTATATGCTTGACCGTTTCCGCGCCTGGGGCCAGGAAGAAGGCATTAGCGCTGAAATATACCTTGCAGTGCGCGCTCGCCCAGTGACTAACCCGCTCGATTTCGCTCGCCGCCTGCGTGCGGTTAAGGCTTTTGCCCAGCGCGAAGAAGCAGCCGCGCTGGCAGCGGCCAATAAGCGGGTTTCCAATATTCTGAGTAAGCAAGCTCATGATGGTAGCACCCAGGTGGATCAAACCCTGCTTCAAGAGGACGCGGAGAAGGCACTCTTTAACGCGGTAATTCACAGTCAGGAAAAAGTAGCGCCATTATTTGCAGCAGGTGATTATCAGGTGGCACTGGATACACTGGCAACGTTACGTGAGCCAGTCGATGCCTTTTTTGACCAGGTCATGGTCATGGCGGACGACCCTGCCGTTCAACGCAATCGGCTAGCGTTACTTGCTAGCCTTCAAGCGCTGTTTTTGGAAGTCGCGGATATCTCGCTGCTCCCTCAGTAGCCGTCACATTCGGTCGCAACCCAAGCCCAACCCTAAACGGTTGGGCTTTTTGTTGTTTGGTGAAGTACGTGTTTCACGTGAAACACTTTTTGCTAGATCAGGGTAAAATAGCCGTAAAACTAGCGGGCAGCAGACAGCGTCGCTGGCAACCGTAACAATGGGGTCACTATGCTAAGTGCCGTGAAACTTGTCATTCTGGATCGCGATGGGGTTATCAACCATGACTCCGACCACTACATCAAATCCCTTGACGAGTGGGTGCCCTACCCCACTTCAATCTCTGCCATTGCCCGGCTAACGCACGCGGGCTACGTCGTCGCCATTGCAACCAATCAGTCGGGAATCGCCCGCGGCTATTACGATGAAACGACACTTCATGCCATGCATGATCGCTTGATTCGTCTAGTTGAAGATGAAGGCGGACGGATTGCCTATATTGCCTATTGCCCGCACGGGCCAGACGATAAGTGTCAATGTCGTAAACCATTGCCTGGCATGCTGCTCAACATACAGCGGCAGCTGGGATTAGAAAGCTTAACAGGTAGCTGGATAGTCGGAGATAGCCTGCGAGACATACAGGCGGGGGAAGCAGTCGGTTGCAACACCGCACTGGTCAGAACCGGGAAAGGGCTTAAAACGGAAAACCAAGGTACCGGTCTTGAAGGAGCATTGGTCTTTGACGATTTAGGGCAGTTCGTTGATTGGCTCATTGAATAGCCAAGCGGCACGGAGTGTTGGTTGCTTCTGCGTTATATTAAAAACATTGACTCAACAGAGCCTCTCTCCTACCTGGAGCTTTTCCTAACAATCTATTTTCTAATAAACTATTCCTAGCAACTTATTCCTAAGAGTTTATCTCTATCTACCAATAAAAAAGCGCCGCCATGGAATCTAATCCATCGCGGCGCTTTGCACTGAGACTAATTAAGATGTTTCACGTGAAACTTCTTAATAGCTGACGTCAGTTTTACACGTCGAGGTTGGCCACCAGCGCATTGGTTTCGATAAAGTCCCGGCGGGGTTCTACGTCATCACCCATCAGGGTATTGAACATCATATCGGCGGCAACGGCGTCTTCGATGGTCACACGCAGCATGCGACGGCTATCGGGATCCATGGTGGTGTCCCAGAGCTGGTCTGGGTTCATTTCTCCCAGTCCCTTATAGCGCTGTACGGAAAGGCCGCGCTGGCCTTCTTGCATTAGCCATGCCAGTACTTCCGAGAAGTGTGCTACCGGCTTCTGCCGTTCACCACGGGCAATATAGGCACCCTCTTCCAAAAACCCTTCCAGAGTTTCGCCCAACTCGGCCATACCCCGATAGTCGGCGCTTTCAAAGAAATCCAGCCCCCACACATACTCGGTGGTTACCCCGTGGGCAATAAGCGATACGGTGGGTAAGTAAAGCCCACGCTCATTGTCTTCCTGCAGGTGGAAGTGATAACGCGGCCCGCCTTCATAGGCGACTAGGTCATCCATTATTTTCTGCAGCTCATCAATCCAGTTCTGCATGGTAACGCGATCTTTCAGGCTTTCTTGGCCTTTCAACGCAGAGGCATGAACGATTTGCTTAAGTACTTCATTAGGATAAACCCGCGACAAGCGATCAATACGCCTCATAACGTTGCGGTATTGATTCACCAACGCCTCAAGCTGCGAACCTGAAATACCTGGGGCGTTCGCATTAACGTGCAGACCTGCGCCATCCAGAGCTGTCGTGGTTAAGTAATCCACCATCGCCTGCTCGTCTTTCAGGTAAAGTTCCTGCTTACCGCGCTTGATTTTATACAGCGGCGGTTGGGCAATGAAAATATGCCCACGCTCGATTAGCTCCGGCATCTGACGGAAGAAGAATGTCAGCAGCAGCGTACGAATATGCGAGCCATCGACGTCCGCATCGGTCATGATGATAACCGAGTGATAACGCAATTTATCAGGATTAAACTCTTCACGACCGATGCCACAACCAAGAGCCGTAATCAACGTGCCCACTTCTGCGGAAGACAGCATTTTGTCAAAGCGCGCTTTTTCGACGTTTAGAATTTTACCTTTAAGAGGCAAAATCGCTTGGGTACGACGGTCGCGCCCCTGCTTGGCACTGCCGCCTGCCGAATCACCCTCCACTAGGTAAAGCTCTGACTGACTGGGATCCTTCTCCTGGCAATCCGCCAGTTTCCCCGGTAGCCCGGCAATATCTAGCGCGCCTTTGCGCCGAGTCATATCGCGTGCCTTACGCGCGGCTTCTCGGGCACGCGCTGCGTCCAGCATCTTATTAACGATCGCTTTCGCTTCGTTAGGTTTCTCTACAAGGTACTCAGAGAACAGCCGGCTCATTTCCTGATCGACCGCTGTTTTCACTTCGCTGGAAACTAACTTGTCTTTCGTTTGAGACGAAAACTTAGGATCAGGTACTTTGACCGAGATAATCGCGGTCAACCCCTCACGGGCGTCGTCACCGGTGGTATTTACCTTGGCTTTTTTAAGCAGGTTTTCAGCTTCAATATAGTTATTGAGCGTGCGGGTAAGGCCCGAGCGGAAACCGGCTAAGTGTGCCCCACCGTCTCGCTGAGGGATGTTGTTGGTGTAGCAGAAAATGTTTTCAGTGAAGGCTTCGCTCCACTGCATTGCCACTTCAACTTCAACGCCATCTTCACGAACGGCGTTAAAGTGGAATACCGGGTTGATCACACTCTTATTGGTATTCAAATGGTCAACAAAGGCTTTCAAGCCGCCTTCATAGTGAAACAGCTCCTCTTTGCCACTACGCTCGTCCATTAGACGAATCGCAACGCCAGAATTCAAAAAGGAGAGCTCTCGCAAGCGCTTCGCCAAAATATCAAAATGAAATTCAATGTTGCCGAAAGTTTCTGGCGAGGGGCGGAAGTGAACCCGCGTACCGCTTTTCTCAGTTTTACCTACCACACCCAGCGGCGCTTGCGGCACCCCGTGGTGGTACATCTGCTCAAATACTTCACCCTGTCGCCAAATTGTTAAACGCAATTCAGCAGAAAGGGCGTTCACGACAGAAACGCCAACGCCGTGTAGCCCCCCTGAAACCTTGTAGGAGTTGTCGTCAAACTTACCGCCTGCGTGAAGCACCGTCATGATAACTTCAGCAGCAGAAACGCCTTCCCCTTCATGAAGTTCAGTAGGTACGCCGCGGCCGTTATCGCTAACGGTGACCGACTCATCCGGGTGAATGACAACGCGAATTTCGCTGCAATGTCCGGCCAGGGCTTCGTCGATGGAGTTATCCACCAATTCAAAGACCATGTGGTGCAGCCCGGTACCGTCATCGGTGTCACCAATATACATTCCTGGGCGCTTGCGTACCGCGTCCAGCCCTTTGAGCACCTTAATGCTTGATGAATCGTAAGCCTGCTCGCTCATTGACCACTCCGTCGTGAAGTCTGTCTCATTCCGTATCGCTTAGCCTTTCCGCGCTCAATTAACCGATCAGGCCCGACCCAGACTGTCTGATCGGCTCTAACGGTTGATTGTTAAACGGCCAAGTCCCTGATCAGTATGTTTCACGTGAAACATATTTACTGAGGTACAAGATCGCCAAGTGCCACTTAACGCAGAAGGTTCAACGCTGGTAATAAATGCTTGGCACTGCATATCTTCAAGTAACTCACAAAACTGATGACGATTTTTTTCATCGAGTTCTGCAGGTAAATCATCAATCAGATAAATACAGTGCCGCTGTGCTGCTCTTTCCAGAAACCGCCCTTGGGCGAGCTTTAAAGCACTCACCACTAACTTTTGCTGGCCTCTGGAAAGTACTTCAATAGCAGGCTGTTTGTTTATCTTGATGCGTAAATCTGCTCGCTGAGGTCCCTGCTGGGTAAAACCCATTTGCTGGTCCGTCGCACGGCTAGCGTGTAGCACATCAGCAAGGGAGCGCTCGATATCCCACCCACGGGCATAGTGCAATGACAAGCCAGGTAGTGGTAGCAGCGCCTTCAGCGTTTCTTCAAATACTGGCAGGAAGTCACTGAACCAAGCACGGCGAAGCGCGTCCATCTGATCTCCCCAAATAGCAAGCTCATGCTCCCAAACCGCCATTTCTTGAGGATCTATTCTACCACGCCTGAGCAGTGCATTCCGATGTTTCACCGCTCGTCGAGTACGCTTCCATATCCCCAAAAAATCATGTTTCACGTGAAACACACCCCAATCGAGGAATTCACGACGCCCGGCAGGCGAACCCTCAAGCAAACGAAACGCATCAGGGTTAATTAACTGCAGTGGCATCGCCTCAACTAACGCTGACAACCTGGCGTTCTTATCACCTCTCAGGCGCAATTCTAGCTCTCTCTGGGCGCGTAGACGGCGAACTCCCAGGGTGACCTCAGGGTTGCCGCTCAACCGACCGTACAACGTCATGTGTGGCTCTTCGGTTTGAATGGCATGCTTTAATTGACGGGTGCGAAACGAACGGCCCATACCCAATATGTGAATGCCTTCCAGCAGGCTTGTTTTGCCACTACCGTTAGCGCCACTGATCACATTAATACGCGGGGACGGCGACATATCAACCGGCAAGAGGTTGCGCAAGCCATGGAAGTTAAGCAGCGTTAGACCCATTTCATCATCACCACTTAAAGGCCTATCGAACGTAGGAACCATTGTGCCCAATGAGGAAGCGGCGATTCTGTCGCCAGAAGCGCCGCCAACCTAGCGGGCTTTATGTATTGCCTAGACAACAAAAAAAGTGCCTACAGGCGCATTGGCATAACAACATAAAGTGCGTCGCCACCACCCGGCTCTTCAAGCAGAGCGCTGCTATTGGGGTCAGCCAGAGTAATCTGCACGCGATCGTCGTTGAGTACTGTCAACACATCCACGAGGTAGCCTACGTTGAATCCAACTTCCATCGCGCCGCCGTTATACTCAACAGCGATATTCTCCTCAGCCTCTTCCTGCTCAGGGTTATTGGCCATTACCTTGAGATTATTCTCTTCAAGGTAAAGGCGCACACCCCGGTACTTCTCATTAGACAGAATCGCGGTACGCGAAAGTACTTGGCGCAGCTCAGCACGTTCAGCAAGCAGTACTTTGTCGCCGTTGCGCGGCACCACACGCTCATAATCGGGAAACTTGCCATCGATGAGCTTAGACGTAAAGGTGAAATCACCGGTATGAGCACGCACATGGCTGGAGCCAAGCGTTAAGCTAACAGGCTCATCGCTGTCGTCTAACAAGCGCGAGAGTTCTAAAATCCCCTTACGCGGCACGATTAGCTTTTGCGGCTGGCTAACGGTGACCTCGATCGAACGCGAACACATCGCTAAACGGTGGCCGTCTGTGGCGACCGTGCGCAGCAAATTACTTTGAATTTCCAACAGCATGCCGTTGAGGTAGTAGCGTACGTCCTGCTGCGCCATGGCAAACGACGTTGTTTCAATCAGGTGCTTCAAAGTGCCACGCGGCACACTGATTTCCTGACTCCCGTCAGCATCTTCAATATTGGGAAACTCAGCCACTGGCAGTGTTGATAGCGTAAAGCGTGAGCGTCCGCTGCGCAGCACGGCACGACCATCTTCCACGGCAAGCTGAATATCCGACTGATCGGGCAGTGATTTACAAATATCCATCAGCTTACGGGCAGGTACAGTAGCGGAACCAGCCTGCTCGACCTGATTGGCCACGGTGCGCCCAATCAACTCGACTTCCAAGTCTGTGCCGGTGAGTGACACCTGGTCACCCTCGACTTGAATAAGGACATTGGAGAGCACGGGCAATGTCTGACGCCGCTCGACTACGCCAGCGACCAGAGTCAGCGGACGTAGCAGCGCCTCTCGGGAAATCGAAAATTTCATCAATACTCCGGTTCTATATCCTGGAAAACCTGTTTTACGTCAGGTCCGGCCATGGAATGATTAACTGGTTAATAGGCGCAGTAAATTCTTATAGTCTTCTCGAATATCCGCGCTCTCTTCCTGTAAGGATTTCACCTTGCGACAAGCATGCAACACTGTTGTGTGATCGCGACCACCAAAGGCGTCGCCAATCTCCGGCAAGCTATGATTGGTCAGCTCTTTAGCCAACGCCATGGCCATTTGCCGTGGGCGTGCCACAGAGCGCGAACGGCGCTTGGAAAGCAAGTCCGCGACCTTAATCTTGTAGTACTCAGCCACCGTGCGCTGAATATTATCAACACCTACCTGCTTATCTTGAAGCGCCAACAGATCTTTTAACGATTCACGAATGAAATCCTGGGTAATCGTTTTACCCATGAAGTGGGAGTCAGCGATGACTTTTTTCAAGGCGCCTTCCAATTCGCGCACATTGGAACGAATTTTCTGAGCGATAAAGAAAGCCGCGTCATGCGGCAAATCGACCTTCGCCTGGTCAGCCTTTTTCATCAAAATAGCCACGCGGGTTTCAAGCTCAGGGGGTTCAATTGCCACCGTCAGGCCCCAACCAAAACGTGATTTAAGCCGCTCTTCAACACCGCTGATCTCTTTCGGATAGCGATCAGAGGTGAGGATCATTTGCTGGCCACCCTCCAAAAGCGCATTGAAAGTATGAAAGAACTCTTCTTGTGAGCGCTCTTTGCCAGCAAAAAACTGAATATCATCAATCAATAAGGCGTCGACGCTGCGGTAAAAGCGCTTGAAATCATTTATCGCATTTAGCTGCAGCGCTTTGACCATGTCAGCCACGAAACGCTCTGAATGCAGGTACACAACCCGCGCATTCTCGCGCCGGGTAGCTAACGCATTGCCCACCGCATGCATTAGGTGGGTTTTACCCAGGCCCACTCCCCCGTATAAAAACAAAGGGTTGTAAGCACCACCGGGGTTTTCTGACACCTGACGAGACGCCGCGCGGGCTAGCTGGTTTGATTTACCTTCCACAAAGGTGTCGAAGGTAAAATTCGGATTTAGTCCGCTGCCATGCTTCAGGCTGCCTTCGACTTGGACCTGGCGCTCATTGGTACGCCGGCCGGAAGCCGCTTCGCGCTGATTATCTAGTTCGCGCTCATCGGGTATGTCGCCGCGAGGTGGCGTGTGCACCGCTGGCGCTGAAGGCCGCGACGGTGACGCTGAGACTGGATTGCCCAAATCGCGATGCTGGGGTGCGTGGGTGGCTGGACGGCGGCTACCTACCGTCAAACTGACTTTAGGCGGTTTAGCCGGTGCCAATTCACGCATTAGCTCACTAATCCGCTTGGCATACTTATCGCTCACCCAATCGCGCACAAAGCGATTCGGCGCTAATAAGCGCAGCTCGTTGGACTCTCCTTCTTCTGCCTGCAGTGGGCGTATCCAGGTGTTGAACTGTTGTGAATTCAGTTCATCCTGCAGGTTGTCCAGGCACTGTTGCCAAAGCGTCAGTGACACTCATCTCACCATCGGTTGAAAACGGCCGACCATTGTAGCGCCCAAAGCCGCGGTTATCCACACAGGTTTAGGTATCGACGCCCCCTGTGGACAACTTCTCATGAGCCGCGGGGAAAACGTTGTGAATAGATAAGGATAAACGTCAATATCACTACTTACAAAGCGGTTAATCACATTAAAATAACAGCTTATCGCCTGCTTATACGCGACTTACACACAGATTTTTTATACGCATAAGCATCTGAAATAAAATAATTAAAAGCACTTATCCACAAATAGTATCCCCACTATTAATAACAACAGATTAAGAACTACTTATTAGTAATAATAGTGACAACATTAGCGGCTACTCTAGACTGGCAAAGCAAGCTGGCTGGGACGCGATCATGCTTTTTGTGCAAGGAAAAATTGCACGCAGCGGAGGAAGTCTCTACAATTTCCGGTCTTGAATTGAATCTCCCCGGCTAGTTCCTCACTGGACCGGGCTTTTTGGAATTTACTTTCCGTCCTAAACCACGTGGGAATAACGAGTTATGAAACGCACTTTTCAACCTAGCGTTCTTAAGCGCAAGCGCGCGCATGGCTTCCGTGCTCGTATGGCTACCAAAAATGGTCGCGCTATCCTGGCACGTCGTCGTGCCAAAGGCCGCAAGCGTCTGAGCGCTTGATCTAGGATTGCGTGTGCCGCAGCAAGGCTTTCCCCGGCAATTACGGTTACTAAATGCTGGGGACTTCAGTCACGTGTTTGAGCAAGCTGATCTAAAAGTGCACGGCAAAGGTATGATGGCATTAGTTCGCTTAAGTACTCGAGGGCATCCTCGGCTTGGACTTGTGGTCAGCAAAAAAAATGTTAAACGCGCCGTCGACCGCAACCGTTTCAAGCGTCTCGTTCGAGAATCCGTACGTCTTCGTCAAGATCACTTACCCTCTGTAGATATTGTGGTGCTTGCTCGGCGTGGCGTTCAGGACCTAGACAACGACACCTTACATCGCCAGCTACACGGCATGTGGAAACGACTTCAGCGTGACGCACAGGCAATGATCGCAGCACCAACGCCAGAGCGTAACACGTGACATTAGGTGCACACCTTGCCGCTCGACTTCGGCCTGCCGCCTGGCAGGCTTTCGTGTGTCAAGAGTCAAGTAAATGACACTGCGCCATTAGCATGTTCACCACCCAGCGGGCAGAACCCTCATGGACGTAAAACGACTTTTATTACTGATTCCACTAGCCGTACTGGCGTACCTGCTAGTCGTCCAGTGGAATCAGGATTACGGGCAGCCGAATTACGATTCGATACCTGAAACAACGCAACGCAGCAACTCGGCGCCTCCTAGTAACGTCGAGAATGCTGAAGGCTTAGCGGTTCCGAGCACCTCATCGCCGCAAAGCGACGTCGGTGAAGGGATCTCTGACGCAACTGAAAATGAGACGTCAAGCCGGGATTTCATTGCGGTAACAACCGATGTCCTCGATGTGCGCATCGATCCACACGGTGGCGATATCGTTTATGCGGCGTTACCGCAGCACAAACTCTCTCTCGATTCAGAACGTAACTATGTTTTGCTGTCCGATAACGACAGCCGAAGCTACGTAGCGCGTTCGGGGCTACAGTTAAACGGTGAGGCTAGCCGCATTGCCTTCACACCTGAAAACTCAGCGTATCGTTTGGGCGATCGCGACGACGAGCTCAGCGTTGACTTAACCGCTGAGGTCAATGGTATTGAGGTGATTAAACGTCTCACCTTTGAGCGTGGCAGCTATGCGGTTGACGTTAATTACTACCTGGCCAACAACACCGATGAGCCAGTTAGCGCACGTTTTATCGGCCAGTTAGCACGTGACAACAGCCCAGACCCGTCAAGCGGTGTATCCATGGGCATGAAATCCTATCTAGGGGCTGCCTACTCAACGCCGGATGCGCGCTACGAGAAAATTGACTTCGAGGATATCCAAAGCCATAACTTTGAAAACCGCGAAGCTCAGGGCGGTTGGATTGCCATTATTCAGCACTACTTTGTATCGGCGTGGGCACCCCAGCAGGATCAGCAGAACCTTTATTACGTCACTACTGACTCCAGTAATCGTAATGTTGTCGCCTTTGCTGGCCCTACCAATAGCATTGCGGCGGAAAGTGAAGCCTCCCTCGGTGCTACGCTTTATATGGGTCCAAAGGTTCAGGATTACCTGGAGCAAGTAGCGCCTAATCTGCGCTTAACCGTGGACTATGGCTGGCTGTGGTTTA
The DNA here is from genome assembly GCF_033052795.2 of Halovibrio sp. HP20-59. Classification (NCBI taxonomy): domain Bacteria; kingdom Pseudomonadati; phylum Pseudomonadota; class Gammaproteobacteria; order Oceanospirillales; family Halomonadaceae; genus Halovibrio; species Halovibrio sp. HP20-59. Next base: position 114,609 of record NZ_JAWJUW020000009.1, on the reverse strand, counting down.
TTGCTAACCCGCTGTTTTGGCTGTTGGATCATATCCACGAGATCGTCGGTAACTGGGGTTGGTCGATTGTTCTATTGACCGTGCTGGTTAAAACCGTGCTGTTCCCGCTTTCTGCCAAAGCTTACAAATCCATGGGTCGGATGCGTAAACTCGGGCCTGAAATGCAGCGTCTGAAAGAGATGTACGGCGACGACCGGCAAAAAATGTCGCAGGAGATGATGAAGTTCTACCAGAAGGAGAAGATCAATCCGCTGGGGGGCTGTCTACCTATTGTGATCCAGATGCCTGTCTTCATCGCGCTTTACTGGATGTTGCTAGAGTCAGTTGAATTGCGTCACGCACCGTTCATTTTCTGGATTCAGGATCTATCGGTGAAGGACCCGTACTTCATTTTACCGATTTTAATGGGTATTTCGATGTTCGTTCAGCAGATGTTGAACCCGACGCCCCCGGATCCTATGCAGGCGAAGATCATGAAGATGCTGCCTATCATCTTTACCTTCTTCTTCCTGTGGTTCCCGGCCGGTCTGGTCATTTACTGGGTGGTCAACAATATCATTTCGGTAGCGCAGCAATATTATATTACGCGCAAGATCGAGAATGATCCGACCATCGGCAAAGGCATGAAGACCAAGTAGTTAGAAACAAAGTAGTCTGCCATGTAGACCGACACCGCCAGACCCCCGCCCCGAGCGGGGGTCTGGCGTTTTAAGGTCGACAAATTCAGACTAAACCGATCAAACGATATTTCTGCTAATTGACTAAGAGATTTACCATGGCCGAACGCCTCTACACACCTGACACCATTGCGGCGCTGGCAACCCCCCCTGGACGTGGCGGTGTGGGGATTATTCGCGTTTCTGGCCCCGCCTGCCGGGAAATCGCCCACGCCGTGATTGGGCACTGCCCTGCTCCTCGCTACGCTCACTACGGCACCTTCCAAGGCGCTGAAGGCAGCATTGATGAAGGCATCGCCTTAATCTTCAACGGCCCCCACTCTTTTACCGGGGAAGATGTACTTGAACTCCAAGGCCACGGCGGCCCAATTATTATGGACATGCTGCTGGAGCGCTGCGTGGCTCTGGGGGCGCGTTTGGCGCGGCCGGGAGAGTTTTCCGAACGAGCGTTTTTGAACGATAAGCTCGACCTGGCCCAGGCGGAAGCAATCGCCGATCTTATTGATGCCACCTCACGCTCAGCGGCAGAAAACGCCGTGCGCTCGCTGCAAGGCGAGTTTTCAAAACGCGTCTCTGCGCTGGTGGAGCGGTTGATCGAACTGCGCATCTACGTTGAAGCAGCGATAGACTTCCCGGAAGAGGAGATCGACTTTTTGGCCGATGGCCACGTTGCCCAGCACTTAAGCAGCGTCCAGCAGGCGCTGAGCGACGTACGCCAGTCAGCAGGCCAAGGTGCACTGCTGCGCGAAGGTATGAGCGTGGTCATTGCCGGGCGGCCAAACGCCGGTAAATCCAGCCTACTCAATGCGCTGACCGAACAAGATACTGCCATTGTGACGGATATCGCAGGCACGACCCGGGATGTACTTCGTGAGCATATCCATATCGACGGTATGCCGCTGCATATTATCGATACAGCAGGTTTGCGTGATACACCTGATGCGGTCGAGAAAATTGGTGTCGCTCGCGCCTGGGTCGAAATAGAGAAAGCCGACAGGGTGCTGCTACTGGTGGATGCCAGCATCACCGATTCGACTGATCCCATGGCTATCTGGCCCGAGTTTGTCGCCCGCCTGCCCGACCAGCAGCGCTTGACGTTAGTACGTAATAAGATCGATACCAACGCAGAACCGCCTGGATTAGATTTATCCACAACGCCCCCCACCGTAAGGTTGTCTGCTAAAACAGGCGAGGGTGTGGATAACTTAAAAGCGCACCTGAAGGATGTGGTGGGCTTTGCCGCCACGACCGAGGGTCGCTTCTCCGCTCGCCGGCGCCACCTTGACGCCCTAGATCGGGCCATGACCGCGCTTAATACTGGTCGCGCCCAGCTTGATGGCTATGGCGCAGGTGAATTGCTCGCTGAGGATCTACGCGATGCTCAGCAGGCATTGGGCGAGATCACTGGTGAATTCAGCGCCGATGACCTGTTGGGCGAGATTTTCAGTAGTTTCTGTATCGGTAAATAGCAACGCTGCTGGATATACCGCTACTCTCCCACCCACCAATCCGCCTGGTAGCGGCTGGTAGCGCCTAGTAACGGGGTAATTTCCGCCATAGCAGTGGTTAGGCGCTCTTCCAGCCCCCAAGGCGGGTTAATCACCAGCATACCGCTACCGTACATACCGTGAGCCTGCGCATCGGGTTCACGCAGTAACAGCTCGCTGCGCCATATCTTACGTATGCCGCTCGCCTTTAACGCATCTAACAAAACGTGATGATGGTCAGCGGGCAGCAGCGGATACCAGATCAACACCACGCCGTGGCGGGCCTTTTCCAGTGTGTAGATAGCCGCATCGGCGACCTCCTGGTACTCCGCTTTGCGCTCATAGCTTGGGTCAATCAATACGCAAAGCCTGGGCGTGGTCACCGGCAGCATCGCGGTTAGCCCTACCAGCCCATCGCCATAAACGCGCTGGGCCTGCATGGGGAGCGCCTGGGCGTTCAAGTGCTGATGCTCGCCTGGGTGGAGCTCATAAAGCCGCAGCCGATCTTGTTTACGCAGCGGCTGGCTCAGCCACCACGGGGAACCAGGGTAGTGCGTCAATTCATGATTAGCTGACTGCGCGCTGGCAATAGTGCTTAGCCAAGAGGTGAGTAGCGTGCCGGTAAGCCGTTCACGCTGCTGCCATAGTGGCCAGACGCCTTCACGGTATTCCTGTAGCCGTTGAGTCTCTTTGGTCGCTAATGGATAAAGGCCTCGACCCGCATGTGTGTCTATATATGTAATGGCGGTTTTTTTACGTAATAGGTAATCAGTCGTCGCGTAAAGTGTCAGGTGTTTATGCACATCGGCAAAGTTACCGGCGTGGTAAGCATGTTGGTAAGACAGCATGGTAAATCGTCCGCAGAAAAAATAAAAAAAGCCCGCTATGGGAGCATAGCGGGCTTTGAGCGGCAATGGTCAGATTAACCGGACGCGTTTAACCTTGGCCTTGGCCATCGCCGGTTGGCGTCAGCGTGATTTCGACACGACGGTTCTGGGCTCGGCCCTGCTCGGTATCATTGCTGGCAACCGGCTGAGTGGCGCCATAACCGGAAGTGTTAAGACGGGTAGAGGAAACACCGTTCTGGGATAAATAGCTACCTACCGCCTGAGCACGGCGCTCTGAGAGACGCTGGTTGTAGCTCGCATTACCAGTGCTATCGGTATGACCAGCAATATTAACGCGGGTATCCTGATACTGAGTGAGCACATTAGCGACTTGGTTAAGCGAGCTACGCGCTTCGCTGGTAAGATCGGCAGAGTCAAAGCCAAAGGTAACGCCGCTAGGCATATTGAGCACGATATCGTCGCCTCGGCGATCAATCTCAATGCGTGACCCTTGCAGGTTTTCACGCAGCTGTTGCTCTTGACGATCCATGTAAACACCAATACCCGCGCCGGCTGCAGCGCCCACTGCTGCGCCAATCAAGGCCCGATCACGGCGGCTAGTACTGCCATCACCGGAAAGCGCGCCAGCAGCAGCACCGACCACGGCGCCAATTCCAGAGCCCATCGCGGTGCTAGAGCGTTGCGTTTGGCCACCGTAAGGATCCGATGTCGCACAGCCTGCTACTAAAATAGCGGCGGCCAACGGTGTTAGTAGTCGAGAAATACGCATCACTCACTCCTTGTTTGTCTTCGGTATGTCTTTTTGTTTATCGCTTATCGCTGCTCAATCATCACTGATCAATGCCAGCAACTCGTTCAAGAATAATAGACCTTGGGGCGATGCACGCAGTTTTTCAGGCATTTGCATTAAAAGTCCTTTTTGTTGGGCAGATTGTAACCGTGTTAGCAACATAGCATCTTGTTGCCCGGTATTGGCTGCCCAGGTGCCCAGAGTAACACCCTGGGTAAGCCGCAGAGCGTTCATGGCAAACTCAAGCGGCAGCTCTTGTGGATTTATTAACTGCTTACCCGCAGTAAAACCGCGCAAGTCATTAATACGTTTTAAGTAAGCATCTGGTTGGCGGGTTTTCCAACGCCGCTCAATGCGCCATTCCCCATTTTCATCAATATGGCTCAGCTTGCCATGGGCACCGGCACCAATACCCAGGTAGTCGCCAAATTCCCAATAGTTAAGATTATGCCGGCTCTGGTAGCCAGCGGTGGCATACGCCGAAATCTCGTAGCGCTCAAATCCAGCACGCTCTAAACGTTGATGGCCGCTATCCTGGATATCCCAAAGCGCTTCTTCCTCCGGAAGTAGCGGCGGATTGGAGTGAAAGGCGGTGTTTGGCTCTAACGTTAGTTGGTACCAAGAAAGGTGCTCTGGCGCCAGCGCCAACGCTTGCTCGATATCGTCCATCGCCAATTGAGGCGTTTGCCTCGGCAAGCCGTGCATTAGATCAATATTAATATTGGTAAATCCCGCCTGTCGCGCTTGAGCCACCGCCGTAACGGCTTCCTGGCCGCTGTGGATACGTCCAAGCGCATGAAGCTGAGCCGGGTTAAAACTCTGAATGCCCAACGAGAGGCGATTAATACCAGCGTCCCGATAGCCAATGAAACGCGCTTGCTCGGTGGTGCCAGGATTGGCCTCTAAGGTAATCTCGATATTATTCGCAAAGGGCAACCGGGCGTTAATTTCTGTCAGTAGGCGGTTATAAAACCGAGGTGAAAGCAGGCTCGGTGTGCCACCACCAATAAAAATGGTGTGTATTTCTCGTCCTGCCGCCAACGCAAGGTCACCGTCTAAGTCTTGTAGCAATGCATCAAGATAAGCGGTTTCGGGTAATTCACGCGGCGTAAACCCGTGGGTACCCGGTTCGTGAGAGTTGAAATCACAATATGGGCATTTACGCACGCACCACGGCGTGTGGATATACAACGACAAGGGCGGTAGCGTATCAACCATGCGCCACCTTCAGTAACTCCACCAACCCTTGCAAGGCACGCCCACGATGACTCAGCCGATTTTTGCTTTCGCTGGGTAGCTCGGCAACGCTCATACCCTGATCGGGTAGCCAGAACAGTGGATCATAGCCGAATCCTCCCGTTCCTCTCGGATGAGCAAGAATCTCGCCTTCCCAACTGCGCTGTACAATCACGGGTACCGGGTCTTCGGGATGGCGTAAATACACCAACACACACCAATAGCGGCCACTGCGCTGACCTTCTGCAGACTCACTTAACGCAGCGAGTAATTTTTGATTATTTTTTTCATCGCTTTTAGGTTCGCCAGCGTAGCGTGCTGAGTAAATACCGGGGGCACCGTCCAGCGCATCCACTTCAAGCCCTGAATCGTCAGCCAGCGCAGGAAAACCACTGACCAAGCTCGCTTCACGGGCTTTCAACAGTGCATTTTCTACAAAGGTCAAGCCGGTCTCTTCGACATCCTGAACACCAAAGTCTGCTTGAGGGCGAATATTAAAACCCAAAGGTGAAAGTAATTGATTGAATTCAATTAATTTTCCCGAATTTCCGCTGGCAAGTACAAGGGTATTGACTGCTGACATGACGTTCACTCCAAACAATAGGACATTAGTTTACGCGCTCATTGAAAGTATCAAAAGCCAGCAAAATGTTACACGTCGTAAACTTGCCACGATGTCGAATTTTTCCTTAAAATAACTATATTTTTCATATATTTAATATATTTTTAATCAAAAAATACCAAGCAATTATATTTACTTTTTCCATTATTTTAATAACATAACTTTACGCAGAGCGTCTTATAGGCAACACTAAAACCATAGCTTGCCGACTTTTTCATTTCATGAGGGCCTTTCAATGTCGCAAGATAAACCTACTGGGACGGTGTACATTATTACCGAAAAAAGCCCACAGGTTCAGCTATTTGCTGAATATTTAAACGACCACACTGGCTGCCCGGTACATATTTATCCGCCAAGCCAACCCCTGCCTACTTCTTCTGAAGGAAGTGCGTTGATCCTTATTGACAGTGATCACATTGGTGTGGACGCCTTACCCGAATGGCAAGAGCAGCTTCCAGAAGCGATGGCGAAAACACCATTAGCCGCTATTAATATAAATAATATAGATCACGCCCTTGAGGCCCTTTCTTGTGCCCAACTGAAAGGTGTTTTTTACCGTAACGAAAGCCTTGAAGTGATTTGCAAAGGTATTCACGCTCTATTGGGCGGGGACCTGTGGATGTCACGGGAATTAATGGCACGTTTGATTCTGTTTTATCGCAAGTATCAAAGTAACGCCTTCCGCCCCACCTGTGGTTTGACTAATCGTGAAATGGAGATCATTTCGTTGCTTAGCGCTGGCTCATCTAATCAGCAAATTGCCGAGAAACTTTTTGTCAGTGAACATACCGTTAAATCTCATCTTTATAATATTTTCCGAAAAATCAATGTGCACAACCGAATTCAAGCGCTCAACTGGATTCATCAAAATTTAGGTCCCATCTTGCCTAACATTGAAACCGCACGCAGCTTGCAGCGCCATAAATAACATTAAGCACATGTAGGAAAGTCATAACCACGTTTTACCTGCCGGTCACCCATTCAGTTTATCGAGCTACCTTTCCAGGGATTTGTGCTAATCAGCGCTAAGAAGGCTGAGTAGCAACGCTGGGTGGAACATACACCGCCAAACCAATGGTTAAATTAGCTTACTAACTATCACCTAACAAAGGCGCCGCTCATTGAGAGCGGCGCTTTTACTTTTGAAACAGTACAAGCTTAAAGTTGCTTTCTGTCACATAACGGCAAAGGCTTTTTCGGCCGCATCTAAGGTGAACTGAATATCTTCCGGGCTATGGGCGCTAGACATGAAGCCCGCCTCAAAAGCCGAAGGTGCCAAGTAAACGCCATGATCAAGCATCGCCCCAAAGAAGCGGCGGAAAGCATCCGGGTTACAAGCGGTGGCTTGGGCAAAATTATCCACACGGCTTTGAGAGGTAAAGAAGACACCGAACATGCCGCCTGCCGACTGCGTCATCATCGGCACTCCCGCCGCATTAGCACGCTCTTGCAGACCGGTGCAGAGGGTATTAACCCGCTGGCTTAGCGCATCGTGAAACCCCGGCACCTGTAGCTTTTTCAACAGGGTAACACCTGCGGCCATGGCCAGCGGGTTCCCCGACAGCGTGCCCGCATGATAAACCGGCCCTAGTGGCGAGATATTCTGCATAATCTCATGCTTACCACCAAAAGCACCCACCGGCATGCCGCCACCCACAATCTTACCCAAGCAGGTTAAATCAGGAATGACACCGTAATGCGCCTGAGCACCGCCCAGTGCGACACGAAACCCGGTCATTACTTCGTCAAAAATTAGCAGGCTGTCGTGCTCATTACACACCCGGCGCAGCGTCTCAAGAAACCCTGGCTGCGGGGGGATGCAGTTCATATTGCCAGAAACCGGCTCAACGATGATGCAGGCAATCTGATCACCTATCTCGGCAAAGCACGCTTCTACCCCTTCAGGGTCGTTATACGATAGCGTAATGGTGTGTTCGGCCAGCGAAGCGGGTACCCCCGGTGAGCTGGGAACGCCGTGGGTAAGCGCTCCCGAACCGGCTTTTACCAGTAGCGAATCCGAGTGACCATGATAATTGCCTTCAAACTTAACGATTTTATCGCGCCCGGTGGTGCCTCGCGCTAAGCGAATGGCTGACATTGTTGCTTCGGTGCCTGAGCTCGTCATACGCACCATCTCCATGGAAGGAATCATCTCGCAGATGAGGTCCGCCATGGTGGTTTCCATTGCCGTTGGGGTGCCAAACGAAAGCCCATTATCCAAACGGGTACGCACCGCGTCTAATACGTCTGGATCAGCATGGCCGGTAATCATGGGCCCCCAGGAGCCGATATAATCAACGTAACGGTTCCCTTCCACATCAAATAAGTAGGCTCCCTGAGCACGCTCCATGAACACCGGCGGACGGTGTAGACCTTTAAACGCCCGAACAGGTGAATTCACGCCGCCTGGAATGTGGCGACTGGCTAGATCGAATAGTTCAGCTGATGTGGACATGGCATCCTCTAAATAAAAAGCGTAAGACGATAAGGTTAAAAGCGAAAGGCGTGTGTAACGCGGTTAGGCAAACACTGGCCACTAGATGGCTGAAAACCTTGAGACAAACTTTGCCAGGTAAAGTGCTGTGCTTGCTCACACGCTGTTAATAAACGTTCACCGACGGCTAATCGAGCTGCAATAGCCGAAGCAAGCGTGCAGCCAGAACCATGAAACTGTTCAGGCAAGCGCGGCCACTGCCACTGGCGGGTAGTGTCAGGCGAGTGCAGGGTATGCACTACCTGCTGATCATTGTTGGTTAACGGCTCATCCGTGGTCGTTACTAGGATAGCTTGGCACCCTTGGGACATTAGAGCGACGGCCCGGGCGGTATCATCGAAAGGTGACATCAGAGTGGGAGTGAGCTGCCCTAGCTCAGAGCGATTGGGCGTTAAGATATCCACAAGAGGTAATAAGCGATCGACATACAGTTGGCGTAATTGGGCTGTGGATAACTCAGTGCCTCCACCGGCACTAAAGACGGGATCTGCCACTACCGGGATACCGGGAAAACGACGAATTATCTGCTCTGTTGCACGCAACGTCGCTTCGTCAGCAAGCAAGCCAATTTTAATCGCCGCTACTTGCATCTCACTAAGCACCTCGGCCATTTGGCGCATTGCGTTAGGATCACTGGGTATCACGCGTGTCACGTTGTGGCAATTCTGTACCGTTAGCGCAGTAGGGATAGTGACCGCCCAGCCACCACAGGCCGCAATCGCCTCACTATCAGCGATTAAGCCGGCGCCGCCGGTCGGGTCGTGCCCGGCGAGTACCAACACCACGGGAGGAAGCGGTCGGCGCATCAAAAGGGCTTCACAACGGCAAGCAGAATAATCGCCAATAGTGCAATTACCGGCGCTTCGTTAAACCAGCGGAAAAAAACATGGCTTTTGCTGCAACGATCTTGGGCAAACTGCTTCAAATAGATCAAACAAACGTGATGATAGGCAATCAGTAGCGCCACTAGCGCCAGTTTGGCGTGCATCCACCCCTGGCTAAACCACTCGGGCACCAGGTAGAGCATCCAGCCGCCAAACACCAGTACCGCAATCATTGATGGCGTCATGATACCCCGATAAAGCTTACGCTCCATGGTTTTGAAATAGCTGATCGCCTGCTCATCACCATTATCACGCGCAGTGGCGTGATACACATAAAGCCGGGGTAAATAGAACAGCGCAGCGAACCAGGTCACCACGGCGATTAAGTGAATAGCCTTTACCCATAGGTACATTGTTGCTCCTTAAAGTGATGAATCCTGCTTGCTTTTATCAGTGTCACGGTCACGGGTGTCGGCACTGCGCGGGTCAGTGTAATGATAATAACGCTCAATGGCGTCACGCGTGATAATACCTGAAATTCGCCGTTGTTTAGGGCGGTACCCATGCACAACATACAACGCCCCCAGGGCGTTATCCTGGAGCTTTAAGAACGCTTCGGAAAGCGTTGCTTGCAAGCCAATCGGCGCCAGCTCCAAGCGCTGCCCAGGAATTTCCAGTAGATCAATAAGTTCATCTTCAGGCGGTTCTTTACCCTGCAGCGCCTCATCGTGCTCAAGCAGCCAGCGCGCCAGCTCGGCGGCTTTTAGTGCCAACACCGGTTTTTCTTCGCTTGAGCGTTCAATCACTAGCCATACCGGGTTCGTTTCAAGCAAAAAGCGCGCTTGGTCCGGCGTAATCATGCGTGCGGTACGCACCAGTTTTCGTTCCATTACCGCGGGAACTGACACGCGTGAGAGTGCCTGCATCAAGGGCTGTTGCAGAGGGTGCAGCCCGTAACGCACAGAGCTGATAAAAAAGCCTTCGCAACCAGTAAGCTGACGCGAGGTAAGGCACGCGACGACCACCGCCAGCATTCCAGGGAGCATGATACTCGGCGTGTGGGTTAACTCCAAAAGCGCCATCAGCGCGGCAAGGGGTGCCTGCAACACCGCACCCATCATTGCGGCCATTCCTAGCATGGCATAAATACCTGGATTAGCCGCTTTGTCTGGCCATAACCAGGCACCCAACAAACCAAACAGCGCGCCAGTGGCAGCCCCCACAACCAGCAGTGGGCCGATAATACCGATGGGCACACCGCCCGCCACCGTCAGTGCAGTAATCAACAGTTTGGCAATCATTAGTGCCACAAGCACTTTAATTTCCAACTGATTGTTAAGCGCTGCCGCAACGCTGTCGTAACCAATGCCTTGCACTTGGGGGAACCACCAAGCGACGGCGCCAGTGGCAATCCCTACCAGCCCCAAACGCACCCAAAGCGGCCACGCTTGCACCCGCTCGCTGCGCGAAATATGGATAAACAGACCGGCGAGCAGACCAATGACCAATCCGGTGACCACAATCCACGGTAGGTTAACCAGCGAGCCCAGTGCGACCTCAGGAATACGAAAGGCCGGCTCATTGCCATAAACCAGCTGCGCCACCAGCGCGCCCATCGTGGAGGCCAAAATGACGGGCATAAAGCTCATCAAGGTGTACTCCATCATCACCACTTCCATGGCGAAGATCACCCCGGCAATAGGGGTGTTGAAGGAAGCTGAAATACCCGCAGCGGTGCCGCACGCCACCAGCACTCTCAGGCTGTTATTGGGTAAGCGAATCTGCTGGCCTAATCCGCTGGCCGCGGCTGCGCCTAAATGAATGGCCGGGCCTTCCCGGCCCGCAGAAAGTCCGCCCAATACCACCACCACCCCTACCCACCACTGATTTAGCCAGTTGCGAAGTGGAAAACGCCCTTGATGGTAAGTTAACCGCTCGATGACATGGCCGACGCCCAGCTTTCGCGCCGCTGGCTTTTGGCGATAAAGCAGCAACCCTACGATGGTGACCGCTAACATGGGTAGCAGCGAACGCAACCACGGTGCCATGCTTTCAAACGCTTCGGGGTCGCCGTCGGTCATATACAGCGCAGCACCGGTTTCCAATAACAGCCGAAAGACGACCATCACGGCGCCCGTAATGACCCCGGAGACGAGCCCCAGCACACACAGCTGCGGAAGCGCATCGACATTGGCCAACTGACGACGGAAACTCTCTAGAGTGAAATCCGAGCGGGAAAAACGCGCCACAGCGACCTTCCTTGTTTTGGATTTAGTATTTTACCTGGGTCTGATTATTCACTTGGTCTGAATGTTCTTATCTATTTATCCTCTTGTGTATCATAGCTAGATACGCTTCGACAGCCCTCAGTAATGCGCTTAGGCTGTTACAATTGAGGCAAACGTAACTAACAGCTTTAGAAACCATTCTGCGTAACCCGCAAGGAGTTATTTGTGATTAAGGTCGGCATTGTCGGCGGTACCGGTTACACCGGGGTTGAATTACTGCGGTTACTCGCCCAGCACCCCCACGTCAACGTCGCCGCGATTACCTCGCGCTCGGAAGCAGGCGTCAAAGTCTGCGATATGTATCCTAACCTGCGCGGCCATTACGACACGCTGGCGTTTAGCCAACCAGATGGCAAACAGCTAGGCGCCCTGGATGCGGTATTTTTCGCCACTCCCCACGGCGTTGCCCACACGCTTGTCGGTGAGTTACTTGATAACGGCACCCGGGTGATCGATTTGTCGGCCGATTTCCGCCTACGCGATGCCGACGAGTGGAGCCACTGGTACGGCCAGCCCCATGGCGCACCCGAGCGTCTTGAACAGGCCGTTTACGGCTTACCCGAAATGCACCGGGATAAAATCAAAACCGCGCAGCTAATTGCCGTTCCCGGCTGCTACCCCACGGCGGTTCAACTGGGTTATTTGCCACTATTGGAAGCGGGATTAATCGATCACCAGCAACTGATTGCCGACTGTAAATCTGGCGTTACTGGTGCGGGCCGTGGCGCTAAGGTGGGTTCACTGCTTGCCGAAGCCAGCGAATCAATGAAAGCCTACGGGGCTTCGGGACACCGCCACCTGCCGGAGATTAGCCAAGGGCTTAAAGATATTCAGCAATCCGCCGTTGGGTTAACCTTTGTGCCTCACCTCACGCCGATGATCCGCGGTATTCACGCGACCTTATACAGCCAATTAAACGCCGAGCCGGGCGACCTGCAGGCTCTCTTTGAGCAGCGCTACGCCAGTGAGCCGTTTGTCGATGTGATGCCCGCAGGAAGCCACCCGGAAACGCGCAGTGTCAAAGGGATTAACACTTGTCGCCTGGCGGTCCATCGCCCCAGCGGCGGCAACACGGTTGTGGTGCTATCGGTCATTGATAACTTGGTCAAAGGCGCCTCGGGTCAGGCAATTCAAAACCTTAACCTGATGTTTGGCTTTGAAGAGGATACCGGCCTCACCGCTCCCGCGATAATGCCTTAAACACTTCACAAATCAGCAGGTAGTGCCAACTCATTCCCAGCAATAGTTGACCAATTTGCTGGGAATTACCCATAATCACTACCCAATGCCGATTTATTCGTTCTTTAAGCTCGCGGGAGGTACCCATGAGCAGTGCAGAAGCCTTTGTTCCAACGCCACTACTCTTGTCTGACAGTGCACGAAAACGTATTAATGCACTGATTGCAGAAGAGAATAATCCGGCCTTAAAGCTGCGGGTCTACGTGACCGGTGGCGGCTGTTCGGGTTTTCAGTACGGCTTCGACTTTGCTGACAATGTCGCCGACGATGACACCATCATACAATTTGGTAACGCTGCCTTGGTAGTCGATCCACTCTCTTACCAATATTTAGTCGGTTCCACCGTCGATTACGAAGAAGGCCTGGCGGGCGCCCGTTTTCGCGTACAGAACCCTAACGCCACAACCACTTGCGGCTGCGGCGCTTCCTTCATGGTCTAAACAGCGTTGGTTAACAACGCCCCCCGTGACTTGACGCCTTGTCGGTTTCTCGCCAAGGTTGATAGGTCAACATCGGCTTAAAGGGTTATTGACACAGCTCATCGTGCAGAACTCTGCTATAAGCTTCAAAAAACACGGGGAAACGTATGAAAACAGTATTACCAATCAGCCTTACTAAAACGTCGCTGGCGCTGGCACTCGGATTGGGCAGTGCCACAGCGGCCATGGCTCAGACGCCAACCGTTAATGTGGCCACTGACCCAAGCTTTGTGCCGTTTGAAATGATGGATCAAGAAACCGGTGAAATGATCGGCTTCGATATGGACATCATCAACGAGGTGGCCGATCGTGCCGGCTTTGAAGTCAACCTCACCACCATGGAGTTCTCCGGGATTATTCCTGCCGTGCAAACCGGTAGTCAGGAGATCGCCATTGCCGGTACCACCATTACCGAAGAACGCGCGGAAGTCGTCGATTTCTCCGACCCCTACTATGATTCGGGTCTGCGGATTATCGTACGCGCCGATAACGACGATATTTCTACACTTGAAGACCTGGAAGGGCACAGCGTAGCGACCAAAATCGGCTCGACTAGCTACGACTTTCTTCAAGAAGAGCTAGGCGATGACGCCGACATCACCCCCTACCCCGCTACTGCCGACATGTACATGGCGCTATTAGGCCGTAACGTCGATGCTGTTCTTTATGATGCCCCTAACGTCGCTTACTTCTCGCAAACCCGCGGAGAAGGCCGCACCAAGGTCGTTGGCCCGCTCTATGAAGGCCAACAATACGGCATCGTCTTCCACAAAGGCAGTGAATGGGTAGAACCCACCAATGAAGCCCTCGCCGCTATGCAAGAAGACGGCACATACGACGAAATCTACGCAAAGTGGTTTGGTGAAGCACCTAGCGAAGAGTGAGTGTAACAACTCACTGTTAGCGTAATAACTTTACAGGGCCGGGTGGCCACAGCCCCCGGCCCTGCTGCGTTCTTAATTGTTTTTTGTTTCAGGAGATTATGCGTGGAAGTCACCTTTCAGTTTGATTGGTCGGCAGCGTTCGGGTCTATCCCTTACCTGCTGCCGGGTATTCCCTGGACGCTGCTTATCTCGTTTGGCGGCCTCGCCATCGGATTCTTTATCGGAATATTCTTTGGCCTATTACGTATTAGCCCCCTGCGTTGGCTACGCTGGCCAGCCATTGTTTACGTCGAAGTCTTCCGCGGTACGCCCATCCTGGTCCAGGTGCTGTTTATTTTTTACGGTTTGCCACAGCTATTGGGAGGCCCCATTAACGCCCTAGTGGCCGGTATCGCCGCCATTGCCGTCAACTCGGGGGCTTACATCTCTGAAATAGTACGGGGCGGTGTACAGTCTATCGAACGCGGCCAGAGCGAGGCCTCGCTCTCGCTAGGACTCTCCCGCACTCAGGCGTTTCGCTATGTAATTTGGCCACAGGCATTCCGGCGTATGATTCCCGCGCTGGGTAATCAGAGCATTATCAGTATCAAAGACACATCGCTATTTTCAGTCATTGGTGTTGGCGAATTAGTACGCCAGGGACAAATTTATATCGCCACAACCTTCACCGCCCTTGAGGTCTATTTCATGGTCGCGTTGATGTATCTAGCGATCACCTGGACGCTCTCAATCCTGCTGCGCCAGCTAGAGCGCAGAGGCTTGGCTGGATAATAAGGACACGCGTAATGAACGATACAACGCCGCCAATTGTGCGTATGCAACAGCTCAATAAGCATTTTGGCAACTTGCACGTACTCAACAACATTGACCTCGACATTGTGCCTGGCGAAGTGGTCGTGATTATCGGTGCCAGTGGCTCGGGTAAATCGACACTGATTCGCTGTATAAACGGCTTGGAAGAGTTTCAGTCGGGCAATCTGGTCGTCGATAGCAGCGAACTTCTGCCCTATGGAAAGAGCACCCAAGCGCTGCAAACTATTCGCACGGAGGTGGGTATGGTCTTTCAGCAGTTCAATCTTTTCCCCCATCTCAGTGTGCTCGACAACGTTACCCTAGCCCCCATGAAAGTACGCGGTTTGAGTCGTGATGACGCCATCAGTAGCGCCACACGGCTACTTGATCGCGTGGGTATCGCCGACCAAGCTGACAAGTACCCCAGCCATCTCTCAGGCGGCCAACAACAGCGTGTGGCGCTGGCCCGCGCCTTGGCCATGGAACCGCGCCTTATGCTGTTTGACGAGCCCACATCGGCGCTTGACCCGGAAATGATCGGTGAAGTGCTTGATGCCATGCGCGAGCTGGCCAAGGAGGGTATGACCATGGTGATTGTTACCCATGAAATGGGCTTTGCCCGCGAAGTCGCCGACCGGGTTATTTTTATTCATAAAGGCGAAATTGCTGAACAGGGCCCCCCTGAAAAGCTGTTCGATACACCGCAACATGAGCGCACCCAATCCTTCCTGGCACGGGTACTTAAGCACTAGATGTAATCACATAATGCACTAGCGAAGGCCTGCGTTCGGCACCTAAATACCTCATTTGCTAATGCTAAATTGCGCTTTTTTACCGGCCTGTCCACGTGACAGGCTTTTTTTTGCCTGTGGATAAACTTTTTTTACTTTGCTCATCTAATCCTCTGTAAGGCCTACCCTGTGAGTCGCTTAGCGTTAGCTCCACAACACGCTCAGGTTGTTCACAGATACGGTAACAACCCAGGTACTGGCCAGTGGATAAAGCGTGCTTAACTATCTCTGTGGATAAGGCCGCATTTCATCCACAGGCTTAACCCCCTTTCTGCCCAGGCAGTCCCGCTTTCAAACACGTAGAAGTCAACAATATAAACTAATGAAATTTGAAAGAATAAATTGGTTATACACAGAAATTGTCCACACTAGTAATTACAACATTTACAGAACTTCTTTTAATTTATATTTATGTTGTTATTAATAGAGGCTCTCTGGTGAATTGGGGTGTGGAAAAACCTGACGGTTACCCACAGGGGGTTTATACTGCCCCGCTCATTGATCTACGGTGCTCATGTCTGGAACCGACTGCACCGGTTCACATCATCCGTGCCGATAGGCACAAGACGAGGTGTCTCTTGAACTACCCCGACCGCTTTGACGTGATTGTCATCGGCGGTGGCCATGCGGGAACTGAAGCCGCACTGGCCTCTGCTCGCATGGGCTGTCAGACCCTGCTGCTCACCCATAACATCGAAACGCTGGGCCAAATGTCGTGTAACCCCGCGATTGGCGGCATCGGCAAAAGCCATTTGGTCAAGGAAATTGATGCACTGGGCGGCGCCATGGGGCTTGCCACGGATTTAGCCGGTATCCAATTTCGCGTGCTCAATGCCAGCAAAGGGCCTGCCGTCCGGGCAACCCGTGCCCAAGCAGACCGTATTCTTTACAAAGCCGCGATCCGTAGCCTGTTGGAAAACCAGCCAAATTTAACGATTTTCCAGCAAGCTGCTGGCGATCTCGTTGTGGATAACGACACCGTGCGTGGAGTCGTAACGGAAACCGGCATTCGCTTTCACGCCGACAGCGTTGTGCTGAGTACCGGAACGTTTTTAGGTGGTGTGATTCACATTGGCATGGATCAAAGCAAAGGCGGCCGAGCGGGCGACCCGCCCTCCAACGCACTGGCCGAACGGCTTCGGGCGCTGCCGTTTCGCGTTGACCGGTTAAAAACCGGCACCCCACCGCGCATCGATGCCAAAAGCGTGGATTTTTCTCAGTTGGAAGAGCAGCCAGGCGATACGCCAACGCCGGTAATGTCTTACCTCGGCTCACGAGATAATCACCCCCAGCAGGTCAGTTGCCATATCGCGCATACCAATCAGCAGACCCACGAGCTGATCTTGGCAAATCTTGATCGCTCGCCGATGTATTCGGGCGTCATCGAAGGGATTGGGCCGCGCTATTGCCCATCAATCGAAGACAAAGTTCATCGCTTTGCCGATAAATCCAGCCATCAGGTGTTTATTGAACCCGAAGGCTTAAATACTCACGAGCTGTATCCCAATGGGATTTCAACCTCGCTGCCGTTTGACGTGCAAATTCAAGTAGTGCGCTCCATCAAGGGTTTGGAAAACGCCCATATCACGCGGCCTGGCTACGCGATCGAGTATGATTTTTTTGATCCACGAGACTTAAAACACTCGCTAGAAACCAAATTTATCCACAACCTGTTTTTTGCTGGTCAAATCAACGGCACGACCGGCTACGAAGAAGCCGGTGCTCAAGGTTTGCTAGCAGGCCTGAATGCCGCTCGCCGTTCCCAGGAGCTGGACGCTTGGTACCCTCGCCGCGACGAAGCCTACCTGGGCGTATTGGTCGATGACCTGATTACCATGGGTACCAAAGAGCCCTACCGTATGTTTACTTCCCGCGCGGAATATCGTTTGCTGCTGCGTGAAGATAATGCAGATTTACGCTTAACCGCAGCGGGTCGCGAGCTGGGTCTTGTCGACGACCACCGCTGGGCCGCCTTTAGTCAAAAGCGCGAAGCCATCGAGCAAGAGAACGCGCGGTTAAGTACGATATGGATTCAGCCGGGAACGCCAGCCGCTCAACAAGTCGCCGAAAAAACCGGTGCGCCGTTGACGCGTGAATATCGTCTGAGTGATCTGCTCAGACGCCCTGAACTGAGTTACCGCGATTTGGCCAATCTTCCCGGCATCGAGGGCACCCTGGTCACCGATCCAGCAGTCGCCGAACAAGTGCAGATTCAGGCTAAGTATCAAGGCTATATCGATCGCCAGCAGGATGAAATCGACAAACTCAAGCGCCATGAAGCGACACCCTTGCCGGCAGAGTTGGACTATTTGAAAGTAGAAGGCTTGTCCAACGAAATTCGCCAAAAACTGGCCGAAGCGCGGCCGGAAACGCTCGCTCATGCAGCGCGTATTTCAGGCGTTACGCCAGCGGCAGTTTCAATTTTGCTGGTGCATCTCAAAAAGCGTCGCTTGGTGGCAGCGGCTGAGGTAGTGAACGGATGAGTTCGCTTACCGGGTTGACGAAAGATTTACCTGCCAGCATTGCGCCACGCCTGGATCAAGGACTTAGCCAATTAGCGTTAAGCGTCAACGGGCGTCAACGCGAACAGCTGCTAGGCTTACTAGCACTGTTGCACAAGTGGAATCGGGCTTATAACCTCACGGCGGTACGCGATATTGATGAAATGGTGTCGCGCCATGTGCTAGATAGCGCCGCCGTTAGGCCTTTCGTGTCAGGGCCTCGCCTACTGGACGTGGGTGCGGGACCGGGGCTCCCGGGGTTGGTATTAGCTATTTTGATGCCGGAACTTGCGGTGACACTGCTGGATAGTAATGGCAAAAAAGTACGCTTCCAGCGCCAAGCGGTGATGGAACTAGGGCTTGAAAACGTAACGCCTGTTCAGGCGCGGGTGGAACAGTTTAAGGCTGCCGCTTTCGATCAGGTAATTTCCCGAGCCTTTGCCAGCCTAGTGGATTTTGTCACGCTTACCCGTGAACTGCCCACTGACGATGGCCAATGGCTTGCCATGAAAGGGCCGGGAGCGGACGACGAACTGCGCGATCTGCCCCCGGGTATTCAATTGCACTCGCGCCATCTGCTCGCAGTGCCCTTTGAAACGGCCCAGCGGCAACTGCTGATATTGAAAGCTGAACGTTGATTCTGACCCCAGGAAGGAGTTGAGTAAGTGAGCCAAATTATTGCCCTGACCAACCAAAAAGGCGGCGTGGGCAAAACCACCTCGGCTGTTAACCTGGCGGCCAGTCTCGCAACACTCGACCGTCGTGTGCTGTTAGTCGATCTTGACCCGCAAGGCCATGCCAGCATGGGCAGCGGCATCGACAAATACGAGCTCGATAAAAGCGTGCTGGATGTGCTGCTAGGCGAAGCAACGGCTGCTGAGACCATTATTAAAAAGCTGGCGGTCAATTACGACGTGCTGCCGGGGAACGGCGATCTCACCGCCGCCGAAGTCGAGCTTTTAGACCGCGACAAAAGCGAGAGCTGCTTAACCACCGCGCTTTCTTCGGTGGCCAATGAGTATGATGTGGTGTTAATTGACTGCCCCCCTTCGCTGAATATGCTCACTGTCAACGCTCTAGCAGCATCCGATAGCGTGCTGATCCCGCTACAATGCGAGTTCTATGCCTTAGAAGGGTTATCGGCGCTGCTTGATACCGTTGAGCAGATTAAGCAAAACGTAAATCCTGACCTAGCGATTGCGGGTATTTTGCGCACGATGTACGACAAGCGCACCAGCTTAACGCGTGAAGTCGACAAACAGTTGCGCGACTACTTCGGTGAAATCTTGTTAAAAACCACGATTCCCCGCAACGTTAAAGTCGCCGAAGCGCCGAGCCATGGTTTACCCGTGACCCAATATGCACGTTTCTCACGTGGCAGCCAAGCCTATCGTGTGCTGGCAAAAGAGATGATTCGTCGTCTTTCACTGTAATACTCTTCACTTCAACTCTTCAATTCAAAAAAGGGGCGCTGAAAAAATGAGGGAAAGCGAATGACGCGTAAACCCGCGCTGGGACGTGGCCTGGATGCCCTGATTGGTGCCGGTGCCCGTCGCCGTGACAGCTTAGAACCTGCCGGTAGCGGCACGCCTTTAGCGCTTACTGAAACAGCGCATAATGCTGTGGCCGACGACGTTAGCGAAGATCGCCTTGAACGTCTGCCGTTAGGGCAATTGACCCGCGGTAAGTATCAGCCGCGCCGCGATATTCAGCCCGAAGCGCTAGAAGAGTTAGCGGACTCCATTCGCGCACAGGGTGTAATGCAACCCATCGTCGTGCGCCCAATCGGTGTGGATCGCTACGAAATTATTGCTGGTGAGCGCCGTTGGCGGGCAGCCCAGCTTGCTGAGCTAGACGTCATCCCAGCGGTTATTCGTGAAGTCAGCGATGAAGTTGCCCTGGCACTGGCGTTAATTGAAAATATTCAGCGTGAAAACCTCAACGCCATCGAAGAAGCCATGGCGCTCAAACGCTTGGGTGAAGAATTTGAGCTTACCCAACAGCAGATCGCCGACGCGGTAGGTAAATCTCGCACCCAGGTGGCTAACCTGTTACGCCTGTTAGCGTTAGACCCGGAAGTGCAAACTCTGCTTGAGCGCGGTGATCTTGATATGGGCCACGCACGGGCGTTGTTATCGCTCAACAGTGCCCAACAGCGTCAGGTAGCCCATGAAGTGGTCAATAATGACATGACGGTGCGGGCCACCGAAGCGCTGGTAAAAAAAGTCCAAACCAGCCAAGCACCGACCAAAACGCCTAGTCGGCAAAGCAAGCAGCCCGATGTGGCCAAGCTCGAAACGCATCTTGGTGAGCTGCTGGGTGCGCCTGTCTCCATTGATCATGGCCAAAAAGGCAAAGGGAAATTAATAATACGCTATACCAGCCTTGAAGAGTTGGATGGCATCTTAAATCATATTAAATAGCAGGCTATACAATATCGCGTAAGAAGGGCGCATGTTTTCCCCCTTTGGTCGCAAATAAGGCCTTAAGCATGCAAAATTGGTGCGACTTCGGTTGAAGGTGTGGTAGCGCTTCCCTATAATCGCGCAAGATTTGTGCAGGTTGCCTTGGTTTGTCGAATCATCAGCTTGTCGAGGTATTGGTTTTTAATCAGTGAGGCTGGGCCGGTATGCAGCGATACGAAACCCAGCGACGAAAAGCCTATGTCTTTCGACTTACTATCTCGCAACTGATAATTACGTTTATTGGCATGTTGGCAGCTTACCTCGTCGCAGGTACGGAAGGCATGTCATCGGTTTTTAAAGGAGCGTTGGTAGCTTTATTACCACATGCTTTTTTTATCAAGCGAATGGGCGTTTTACGTGCGAGTAGTCCTTCGAAAGCTGCGATGCGCCTATTTCGCGCCGAAGCAGGCAAGTTTGGTTTGACGGTGGCACTGTTTGTAACAGTGTTCGTGGCAGCGCCCCCCTCAAACCCCGCTTTCTTTTTTTATGCTTATGTTGCGGTTGTTCTAACGCATTGGCTTACGCCTTGGTTAATGCCAAAAAACGCTAATGTCTAGAAAATTGCACAACTGATTGAGGTGATACATCCATGGCCGCAGGAAACGAAGTCTCAACGACTTACTATATCCAGCACCACTTGCAGAACCTAACCTTTGGCAACCATCCTGAAAATGGCTGGTCGCTGGCACACTCTGCGGAAGAAGCAAGTGAAATGGGCTTTTGGGCCATTCACTTAGACACCATGGGATGGTCCATCGCCATGGGTTTGCTGTTTATCTGGATTTTTCGCAAAGCAGGTAAAATGGCCACTACCGGCGTGCCATCAGGGCTGCAAAATGCGGTTGAAATGGTGTTTGAATTTATCGAGAACATGATCCAAGGAACGTTTAAAGGGCGTAATCCGATTATTGCCCCATTGGCCTTAACGCTGTTCGTGTGGATATTCTTGATGAACTCGCTAAAAATAATTCCGGTGGATTTCTTCCCGGTATTGTTTGCCAAGCTTGGCGTTGATTACATGAAAATCGTCCCTACCACGGACGTCAATGCCACCCTTGGTATGGCGCTGGGCGTTTTCTGCCTGATTCTCTACTACAGCTTTAAGGTTAAAGGTGTAGGCGGTTTTGCCAAAGAGTTGTCTTTCACGCCTTTCAATCACTGGGCACTGATTCCCTTCAACCTTGTATTGGAAATCGTCGCTTTGCTGGTCAAGCCCTTCAGTTTGGCGATGCGTCTATTCGGCAATATGTTTGCCGGCGAAGTGATCTTCATCTTGATCGCCATGCTGCCGTTCTGGGCTATCTGGGTACTGGATGTGCCATGGGCTATTTTCCATATTTTGATCGTTACGTTACAGGCGTTCATCTTTACTGTGCTGTCCATTGTTTACCTAAGCGCAGCGCACGAACATCACTGAAGTAAGCACTGTTTGTAAGACAACACCCTTAAACCCTCAACCTTAGATAACTTGAAAAACTAGGAGCATTACCATGGAACTTATCTACATTGCAGCTTCCATCATGATCGGTCTCGGCGCTCTAGGTACCGGCATTGGCTTCGCCATTTTGGGTGGCAAACTGTTGGAATCTACAGCGCGTCAGCCTGAACTGGGTGACCAACTGCAAACCAAAACCTTCCTAATGGCCGGCCTGCTGGACGCCGTTCCGATGATCGGTGTTGGTATCGCAATGTACCTGATCTTCGTTGTTGCCGGTTAATGACTGCTGAGCCGAGCGTTAAACGCTCGGTTTTGTTTCACTCCGGTCGCCACGAACTTGTCAGAGGTACATTCCTGTGAATATCAACATGACGCTAATCGGGCAGACGATCGCCTTCGCGATCTTTGTCTGGTTTTGCATTAATTATGTGTGGCCTCCGATCAGCAACGCGCTTCATGAGCGTCAAAAGAAAATTGCTGATGGCTTGGACGCAGCTAGTCGTGCTAACCGTGATCTTGAGCTTGCTCAAGAACGCGCTGAGCAGACGTTGCGTGAAAGCAAGGAGCAAGCTTCGCAAATTCTTGAGCAGGCCAACAAGCGCTCTGCCCAGATAGTTGAAGAAGCCCGCGAACAGGCCCGCGCAGAAGGCGAACGCCTTGTAGCCAGCGCACGTTCAGAGATTGAGCAAGAAGTGAATCGCGCTAAGGATGAACTTCGTGCCCAGGTCTCATCTCTCGCCGTTATGGGTGCCGAGCGTGTTCTTGAAGCGTCGGTCGACGAACAAGCGCATCGCAAGTTACTCGATGAGCTTGCTGCTGAACTGTAAGGAGGTGAACCATGGCGGAATTACTGACCGTCGCTCGTCCTTACGCTAATGCAGCGTTCGAATACGCGCGTGATCATGATGCGCTGGATAGCTGGTCACAGGCGCTAAGTTTTTTAAGCGTTGTGGTCGCTGACAGCGATGTTCGTCGTTTGCTGGGCAGCCCAAAAATCGAAAACGCGCAAAAAGCATCTCTACTAGCCGATATGATACCTGGCGAGCAAGATGACGCTTTACAGCGTTTTTTAGATATTTTGGCAGACAAAGGTCGTTTGATGTCACTTTCATCAATCGCTGTACAGTTCGAGCACCTACGTGCCGAACATGAGCAGCGTGTTGAAGTGAACGTCATTTCTGCTTACAAGCTAGATAGTAAGCAGAAAACCAAGCTAGCGAACGCGCTCAAGAAACGTCTGAATCGCGAAATCTCCATTACTACTCAGGTGGACAAGTCGCTTATCGGCGGCGTCATCCTGCGTGCTGGCGACACCGTTATTGACGGCTCCGTACGTGGTCGATTGAACCGCCTTTCCGAAGCGCTAACCGCTTGAGTCTGAGGGACATGGCATGCAGCAACTGAATCCTTCCGAGATCAGCGACATCATCAAGCAGCGAATTGAAAAGCTTGACGTCGCATCCGAAGCCCGTAATCAGGGCACCATCGTCACTGTTTCCGACGGTATCGTGAAAATTCACGGCCTCGAAGATGCGATGTTTGGTGAAATGATTGAATTCCCCAACAGCGTTTTTGGCATGGTACTCAACCTGGAGCGTGACTCCGTAGGTGCCGTCGTGCTAGGTGACTACCTGCTGCTTGAAGAAGGCATGACCGCTAAATGTACCGGTCGCATTCTTGAAGTGCCGGTAGGCCCTGAGCTGATTGGCCGCGTTGTCGACGCGCTGGGTAATCCTATCGATGGTAAAGGCGATATTAACGCCAAGATGACCGATGCCGTTGAGAAAGTGGCGCCGGGCGTTATCACTCGCCAATCTGTTGATGAGCCGATTCAAACCGGTCTGAAGTCGATTGATGCCATGGTGCCAATCGGCCGTGGTCAGCGTGAGCTGATCATCGGTGACCGCCAGATTGGTAAGTCCGCCATTGCCATTGATGCCATCATCAACCAAAAAGGCAAAGGCGTAACCTGTGTTTACGTGGCGATTGGTCAGAAGCAGTCGACCATTGCCAACGTGGTGCGCAAGCTCGAAGAGCATGGCGCCATGGAGCACACTATCGTCGTCGCCGCCGGTGCTGCCGACCCCGCACCGATGCAGTTCCTGGCCGCCTACTCCGGCTGCACCATGGGCGAATACTTCCGCGACCGCGGTGAGAACGCGCTGATTGTGTATGACGACCTTTCCAAGCAGGCCGTTGCTTACCGTCAGGTATCGCTGCTGCTGCGTCGTCCACCGGGCCGTGAAGCTTATCCCGGTGACGTTTTCTACCTCCACTCGCGTCTACTCGAGCGTGCGGCACGGGTTAACGTCGATTACGTCGAGAAGTTCACCAATGGCGAAGTGAAAGGCAAAACCGGCTCCTTGACCGCGCTGCCGATCATCGAAACCCAGGGCGGCGACGTTTCGGCCTTCGTTCCGACCAACGTGATCTCGATCACCGATGGCCAGATCTTCCTGGAAACCAACCTGTTTAACTCGGGTATTCGTCCGGCCATTAACGCCGGTCTATCGGTTTCTCGTGTAGGTGGTTCGGCGCAAACCAAAATCATTAAAAAGCTCGGCGGTAGTGTTCGTCTAGCCTTGGCCCAGTACCGTGAACTGGCAGCCTTCTCGCAGTTTGCGTCGGACCTTGATGAAGCCACACGTAAGCAGCTTGAACACGGTCAGCGTGTTACCGAGCTGATGAAGCAGAACCAGTACTCGCCGATGTCGATTGCTGAGATGGCGCTCTCGCTGTATGCCGCCAACGAAGGCTTCCTGGATGATGTCGATGTCAACAAAGTGTTGGACTTCGAGCGTGCGCTGCATGATTACATGAAGTCAGAACACGCTGATCTGCTCGACAAGATCAACCAGAGCGGCGACTACAACGGTGAGATCCAGGACAGCTTGAAGTCGGGTCTCGAGAAGTTCAAGGCGACTCAGAGCTGGTAATGTCTGGCCCGCCTGTGATGGGCGGGTTTGCATGCTTTCTGAGAGCCACGAACGAAGGGTAGATCGCTATGGCAGCTGCAAAAGAGATACGCACCCAGATCGGGAGCATTAAAAATACGCAGAAAATCACCAGTGCCATGGAAATGGTCGCTGCGTCGAAAATGCGTAAAGCGCAAGATCTGATGAAAGCCAGTCAGCCTTACGCTCGCCAGATCCGTAATGTGGTCGGCCACATTGCCGACGCCAACCCCGAATATAAGCACGACTATATGGTCGAGCGTAGCGAGGTGAAGCGCGTTGGTTATATTGTGGTCTCCACTGATCGTGGTCTGTGCGGTGGTTTGAACCACAACCTGTTTAAAGCCTTACTCAAAGAGGCCAGCGAGTGGAAAAAACAGGGCGCAGAGCAAGATTTTTGCGCGCTTGGCGCCAAGGCCAGCACCTTTTTCCGCAACTACGGTGGCAATTTGGTGGCGGCGAAAAGTGGTTTAGGCGAAAAGCCCACCGTTGATGGGTTGATCGGCAGTATTAAGGTCATGCTCGAAGCGTACGATGAAGGACGTCTTGACCGGCTTTACGTGGTGCACAATGAGTTTGTCAACACCATGACTCAAAAGCCAGTCGTACGGCAGCTTCTTCCGCTGTCGCCTGATATGGGCGCCGACGCTGAGCAAGACGACGAAAACGCCCGTCCCGGAAGTTGGGACTACCTGTATGAACCGGATGCCAAGGCGTTGCTTGATAGCCTGTTGGTTCGCTTCATCGAATCGCAGGTGTATCAGGCGGTAGTGGAAAACGGCGCTTGTGAGCAAGCCGCCCGAATGATCGCTATGAAAAGTGCCACTGACAACGCAGGCGGCCTGATCGACGATCTGGAGATGGTTTATAACAAGGCCCGCCAGGCCGCCATCACCCAGGAAATTTCTGAGATCGTCGGCGGCGCTGCTGCCGTATAACGCCTAGAGAGTCCGGTAGCAACATCGGACTCTCGGTTGACAGGTTTCATTTGCAGGTTTTAGAGAGGAACCAAGATGAGCGGACGTATCGTACAAATCATCGGCGCGGTGATTGACGTAGAGTTTCCGCGGGACTCTGTGCCCAAGGTCTACGACGCGCTAAAAGTCTCTGATGTAGAGACCATCCTCGAAGTCCAGCAACAGCTGGGCGACGGGGTGGTGCGCACCATCGCTATGGGCTCCACCGAGGGCTTGAAGCGTAGCATGGACGTAACCAGCACAGGTGCTGCGATTTCGGTCCCCGTGGGTAAAGCCACGCTGGGCCGTATTATGAACGTACTCGGTGAGCCCATTGATGAAGCGGGCGAAATCGGCGAAGACGAACGCATGCCGATCCACCGTAAAGCACCGGGTTATGCCGACCAGGCAGCCTCTAGTGAGCTGCTGGAAACCGGCATCAAGGTAATCGACTTGGTCTGCCCGTTTGCCAAGGGCGGTAAGGTCGGTCTGTTCGGCGGTGCGGGTGTGGGTAAAACCGTTAACATGATGGAGCTTATCCGCAACATTGCCACCGAGCACAGCGGCTACTCCGTATTCGCCGGTGTTGGTGAGCGTACCCGTGAGGGTAACGACTTCTATCATGAAATGACCGAATCCAACGTTATCGATAAGGTATCGCTGGTATATGGTCAGATGAACGAGCCGCCGGGTAACCGTCTGCGCGTTGCATTGACCGGCTTGACCATCGCTGAGAAATTCCGTGATGAAGGCCGCGACGTGCTGCTGTTCGTCGATAACATCTACCGTTACACCCTGGCCGGTACCGAAGTATCCGCCCTGTTGGGTCGTATGCCGTCAGCGGTAGGTTATCAGCCGACGCTCGCCGAAGAGATGGGCGTTCTGCAAGAGCGTATCACCTCGACGAAAACCGGTTCGATCACCTCCGTACAGGCCGTTTACGTGCCTGCGGATGACTTGACCGATCCGTCGCCGGCGACCACTTTCTCGCACTTGGATGCCACCGTGGTATTGGCACGTTCAATCGCCGAATTGGGTATCTACCCGGCGATTGATCCGCTGGATTCCACCTCGCGTCAGTTGGATCCGCTGGTCGTTGGTGAAGAGCACTACAACACCGCGCGCGGTGTGCAGAACGTGCTCCAGCGCTACAAAGAACTTAAGGATATTATCGCCATTCTGGGGATGGACGAGCTGTCTGATGAAGACAAGCTGGCCGTTTCCCGGGCGCGTAAAATCCAGCGCTTCTTGTCGCAGCCGTTCTTCGTGGCTGAGGTATTCACCGGTTCTCCCGGTAAGTATGTTTCGTTGAAAGACACGATCAGTGGCTTCCAGGGCATTCTTGCTGGCGAATACGACGATATGCCGGAACAGGCCTTCTATATGGTCGGCTCAATCGACGAAGCTGTCGAGAAAGCTAACCAGATGAAGAAGTAATCCCGTCCATTAGGGGGATTCGCTATGGCGAATAGCTTCACTTGCAATATCGTCAGCGCTGAAGCATCCATCTTCTCAGGTACCGTTGAGCATGTGATTGCTTCGGGGGTGATGGGTGATCTGGGCGTTTTGCCAGGTCACGCTCCGCTGCTGACTGAGCTTCAGCCGGGTCCGGTTCGCGTGATCTATGATGGTGGCGCTGAAGAGAACTTCTACGTTACTGGCGGCTTCATGGAAGTCCAGCCGGATGTGGTGACGATACTGGCTGATGCTGCTTCGCGTGCCAGCGACCTCAATGAGGCCGCTGCCGAAGAAGCGCGTCAGCAGGCGCTGAAAGCCTTTAATGAGAAGTCATCGGAGCTTGATTACACTCGAGCTGCCGCTGAACTTGCCGAAGCCGTTGCTCAACTGCGAACGATTCAGCAGCTGCGTAAAAAGGCGGGTAAAGGCTAATACTCACGCGCTTGGCGTGTATCCAACGCCTCTTGAACCCGCTACCAGGGTTTAAGGGGCGTTTTTTGTTTAACGGTATGATAAGTAAGTAGGTGAGATTAAGGCGGTAACACGACGTTTGTTAGCGTGAAGGGGAGAGCCATGGCATTGAATGAAGAAAGCCTACAGGAATTAAAAGCCGAACTGCTCGATGAGTTGGCCAAGGAAGTGCCTAGTAAATCGATGCTCTCTTTGCGTTTAGCCGAAACCCGCTCAGCGGATATCGGTGAAGTGCTTGAAGAGATGATCGAAGACGACGAAGAGCTGCCGGCGGCGCTCGCACTGTTGGATATTCTGTCAGCCGAGCGTGCCGCTAATGTACTGGGTTATTTGCCTGGGGAGAGCCAGCTTGAAGTCGTCGGCGAACTAAGTGACAGCCAGGTACTCAAGCTGCTGGAAGAGATGGGTTCGGACGAACGTGCCGATTTATTTAATTTGTTGGGCGAAGACCGCCGCGAAGCGCTGCTGCGTCGCATGGCCCACCGTGAGCGTGAAGATCTAAAGCGGCTTGCCAGTTACGAAGAGGGCACCGCAGGCGCCATCATGACCTCTGACTATGTGTCCATAGCCAGTGGTATGACGGTGTCGCAAGCGATGATGCGGGTACGCCAAACCGCTCCGGATGCGGAAACCGTCTACCAGCTTTATATTCTCGATAGCGATGGGCAATTAATCGGAACCATGTCGCTGCGCCAACTGATGGTCGCGCGCCCCAGGACCATTGTTGATGACATTATGATCAAGGACGTTATCAGCACCCGTGTCGACAATGCCCAGGAGGACGTTGCCCGTATTGTGGCGAAGTACGACCTGTTAGCGCTGCCGGTGATTGATGCGGATGGCCGTATGGTGGGCATTGTGACCCACGATGACGCCATGGACGTGGCTGAATCCGAGGCCACTGAAGATTTTCACAAGGGGATGTCGATCGGCCAACTGGAAGATGGCGTAAGCCGCGTGAAGCTTTGGAATCTTTACCGTAAGCGCGTGTTCTGGCTGGTACTGCTGGTCTTCGCTAACCTCTTTTCAGGCGCCGGGATTGCCTATTTTGAAGAGACCATTGCCGCACAGGTGGCGCTGGTATTCTTTTTACCGCTGTTGATCGGTAGTGGCGGTAACGCCGGTGCTCAGGCCGCTACCTTGATGGTGCGCGGCATGGCGACAGGCGACGTAGGCGTCAAGGATTGGGGCAAACTACTGGGCCGCGAGCTTCTTGTGGCGGGATCGCTAGGCATTACCATGGCGATCGCGGTAACGCCTATCGGTATTATGCGTGGGGGCGAAGCGCTGGCGATGGTGGTTGCCTTGAGCATGGTGACCATCGTGTTGTTTGGTAGCCTGCTGGGGATGTGCCTTCCCTTTGTGCTAGAGCGTTTTAAAATCGACCCCGCCACGGCGTCAGCACCCCTGGTCACAACGCTTATTGATGCTTCAGGGGTAGTGATCTATTTCAGTATCGCCACCCTGCTGCTTTCCTGACGTTTCGCTGAACAAGCGCTTAGCGCATTGAACTGCTGGCGGCGCGGGTAATAAACAGTACTTCCACATGGCCGAGCCACTCGATATCGCTCGCCAGCGCCTTTAGCTGGCTGGCCAGGCATTGGGGCGGCTGATGTACCGCATCATCAATGATCAGTGATACCGAAACTTTATCGTCCAGGTAGTGCAGCTGAAGCTCGTTCAGCGTGCGCCAAACCGGGTGTTTGTACCAGCGGGCATTGAGCGCTTCCTCTACCTCGGGGCGTAGCGGTAGCCCAGGAAAACGGCTGGGATCGCCCGCGCCGGCGTCATCTTCGGGGTCCACGTGGAAGATAACGTCGGTCAGCGCGGGGAATTCATGGCGTAGGCGCCGGCTGACTTCATTGCCAATTTCATGGGCTTCTGAGACGGTTATTTTCGGTCCCACGACCACGTGCAGGTCGACCATTACCCAGCCCGCCGACTGGCGCGTACGCAGATCGTGCACGCTATCCACACCCGGTACGCTGCAAGCCACATCGTGCATCTGATCCTGTACATCTTCCGGCAGCGCTGTATCCACTAACTCGCGGGCGGACTCCCACAGCAAGTCCAAACCTACCTTGCCGACCAAAAGGCCCACGATGATGGCAGCCACGGCATCCAGCCAGCCCACCCCAAACTGGGCGCCTACCAAGGCCACCAGCACCACGGCGGTGGATAGCGCATCGCTGCGCGAATGCCAGGCATTGGCTTCGAGTAATTTAGACTTAACCCGCTTGGCAACACGCATGGTGTAGCGAAAGATCCACTCTTTGCTAAACAGCGCGATGACGGTAATGACAATGGCCAGCGCGCCTGGGGCGTTGACCTCGGCACCGCTAAACAAGCGGTCCAGGCTTGACCAAGCAATACCGCCGGCGACGAAGATCAGTACACTCCCCAGCAGTAGCGTGGTGAGAGTTTCGATGCGTCCATGACCATAGTGGTGGTCTTTATCGGGCTCTTGGCGTCCGTAATGAATAGCCGTCAGCACGAAACCATCGGTAATTAAATCAGACAATGAATGAATGCCGTCGGCGATTAACGCCGCTGAGCCGACCATAAAGCCGACCATGACTTTGACGATGCTCAACAGGGCATCCAGCCAAGCGCCAACATAGGTGACACGCTTAGCTTCTTGGCTAAGTCGTGCCGGGTCTTGAACAACTGGGGTTTCGATGGTCTGAGTCATGGGTACCTTGCAAGGACGCACGCTTTCATTAGAAGGCTATTGTAGCGCACTCCACTGGCTCGCTTATAGTCTCGACTTGCGATCGTGGTGTAAAACACTGCTTTTTAGTGCTAATGCAGTGAATGGCGGACAAAAAATTAGCGGGTGTGTATCCTTAAGCACCATTACAAACGAATACATTAACCTTACATACGGGATTACCTATGGATTGGCTCCAGGTGGTGGTGTTAGCGGTTGTTCAGGGCATTTCAGAATTTTTACCCGTTTCAAGCTCCGCTCACCTGATTTTGGTACCGGTGCTGACAGACTGGGAAGATCAAGGGTTAGCTTTTGATGTAGCATTGCATTTAGGCAGTCTTTCCGCGGTTATCATCTATTTTCGCCAGGAAATTTGGCAAATGTCGGTGAGCAGCCTCGCCGCGTTGAGCGGAAAAGGGGTGAATAACGACGCGCGACTGGCGTTTTGGGTCATGCTGGCGACATTGCCGGTAGGTATCATCGGTTTACTACTGCACGATGTTATTTCTCACTATATGCGCTCGACGCTGATTATCGGCGTCAGTTTAATTGGTTTCGGGCTATTGTTGGGATATGCCGATTGGCGCAAAAGGGGAACGCGCAGCGAGTACCAACTGCGTTGGAAGGATGTGCTGATTATTGGCGTTGCGCAGGCGCTGGCGCTGATCCCAGGCACCTCGCGCTCAGGTATTACCATGACGGCGGCGCTAATGGTGGGCATGAGCCGTGAAGGCGCAGCTCGCTTCTCTTTTTTACTCTCGATTCCGGTGATTGTCCTGGCCGGTGGCTTAGAAGCTGTGAAGTTATTGCAGGCGCCGCAATCGATCGACTGGGTAGCGATGCTGGTGGGCACCGTGCTATCCGGGCTCAGCGCGTACCTGTGTATCCACTATTTCTTAGTGGTTATTAAAAAACTGGGGATGCAGCCCTTTGTGATTTATCGCGTGCTATTCGGCGCCTGGCTGCTGTGGTTCTTTCATTTTTAAGGGCTTTTTTAGGGCAAAGCAACTATGAAAAAAGCGGTTGGGTGCACGACCAGGCGGTTAAGTGGGCTGGTGCTTATAGCGCTGTTGTTAGTGGGCTGTTCAGAAAATGACCGACCTTTGGAGCCTCCTGTTCGTTTTGAGGGCAATATTTTTGGCACCTTCTATCAGGTCACCATTATGGATCCGCTCACTCAGGGTGAGTCCCTTAAATTGGAAGAGGGCTTTTTGGCAGAGCTTGAAAGCGTTGATCAGGCGATGTCGACCTACCGTGATGATTCCGAACTGATCGCCTTTAACGAAGCGCCTTTAGATGAGTGGCAGCCGCTTTCCAATGAGCTTATTGAGGTGCTTGCGATTAGCCAATCCGTCGCTGAAGCTAGCCACGGCGCTTTTGATATTACGGTAGGCGACTTGGTTAATTTGTGGAGCTTTGGCCCTGGTGCAAGACCTGAAGAAGTGCCCGCTGATGATATCCTCACCGAGAAGCTGGCCCAGGTAGGCTTTGATGCGGTAGAAGTCGATAGTCAAAAAATGCAGGCGCGGCGTATCCGCGATGTGTTTGTCGATCTTTCCGGTGTGGCGAAAGGTCATGGCACAGACCGCGTAGCCGCATACCTGGATCAGCAGGGCATGGAACACTACTTGGTCAATATTGGCGGTGAACTGATCGCTCGGGGCCTGCGTGATGAACAAGCGCAAATACCATGGCAGGTTGGTATAGAAGTGCCTGAAGATGGCCAGCAGCGTGCTCAGCATATTCTTCCGCTAGCGAACATGTCAGTGGCTACCTCGGGTGATTATCGCAACTATTTTGAAGTGGAAGGGGAACGATTTTCCCATACCATTGATCCGCGTACGGGGCGGCCGGTGACCCATCAGGTGGCGTCGGTGTCGGTCTTCCATCCTTCCAATGCCTGGGCAGATGCCTGGGCAACCGCGTTATTGGTGGTGGGTGAAGAGGATGCCATGCAGATGGCTATTGAAAATCACCTCAAGGTACTTCTGCTCGTTCGTGATGGTGAACAGTGGCGCAGCATTGTTACACCTGAATTTGTTAATTATTTTGGTGAAACGCTGGTTAATGAGTTGGGCATTGAACAACGCAGAACCCCAACGTCCAGCAGTCCCGCCACAGCCAGCCCAGCGCCCGCTGACCCATCGGTAACAGGTGAATAGTATGCAAGAACTGGATATCGTCATTCTCGCCGCGGGTAAAGGTACGCGGATGCGTTCACAAACCCCCAAGGTGCTGCATACCTTGGCTGGAAAGCCCATGGTGCAGCATGTACTGGATACCGCCTCTGGGCTGCAGCCCGATCGCACGCACGTGGTGATTGGTCATGGCGCCGAGCAAATGCGCGCAGCGCTTGTCGACAATAGCGTGCAGTTTGCCGTTCAGGCCGAGCAGAAGGGCACCGGGCATGCGGTGGCGCAAACACTTGAGCAGTTGGGGAGCGGCAAGGTATTGATCCTTTACGGCGATGTACCGCTGCTGAAGCGGGAAT
Organism: Halovibrio sp. HP20-59; assembly: GCF_033052795.2. Lineage (NCBI taxonomy): Bacteria > Pseudomonadati > Pseudomonadota > Gammaproteobacteria > Oceanospirillales > Halomonadaceae > Halovibrio > Halovibrio sp. HP20-59. The sequence goes on along the minus strand of NZ_JAWJUW020000009.1, from coordinate 81,714 downwards.
CCCTGAGCGAGCTGTTGGCCCATGTGGATGAGCAACACATGGGACTATTAACGGTAACGCTAGCTGATCCCACGGGCTATGGGCGCATTGTGCGTAACGACGCAGGCGACGCGGTGGCGATTGTTGAGCAAAAAGACGCCAGCAGCGCCGAGCTTGCAATCACTGAGTGCAATACCGGCATTATGGCCATGACCAGTGCCCAGCTAAAGCGCTGGTTGCCCCAGCTCTCTTCAGACAATGCCCAAGGCGAGTACTACCTGACCGATGTGATTGCCATGGCCGCCAATGAAGGTACAAAAGTGCGTACTGCCCAACCGGCTAACGCTGTTGAGGTGGAAGGCATCAACAACCGTGCGCAAATGGCCCGCTTGGAGCGGGCTTATCAACGCCAGTTGGCCGATAAGTTAATGGCGCAAGGAGTGGCACTTGCCGACCCGGAAAGGCTCGATGTGCGCGGGCGATTGACCTGTGGGCACGATGTGTTTATCGACGTGGGCTGTGTGTTTGAAGGCGAGGTTGAGCTAGGCGAGGGCGTGCATATTGGCCCCTACTGCGTGATCAAAAACAGCACCATTGGTGCCGAAAGCGTAATAGCCAGTCACAGTGTAATAGAGGGCGCCGTGGCAGCAGGCCTCAACCAGATAGGCCCCTTTGCGCGGCTACGACCCGGGACACGATTGGCGGTAAAAGCCAAGGTGGGCAATTTTGTTGAAACCAAAAATGCCGACGTGGGTGAAGGTAGCAAAATTAACCATTTAAGCTATGTGGGGGATGCGCGGTTAGGCCGCGATGTGAACGTGGGGGCTGGCACGATTACCTGCAATTACGATGGGGCCAACAAGCACCATACTGAGATTGGTGATTGCGTTTTTGTGGGTTCTAATTCGTCCTTGGTAGCGCCGGTCACTATAGGCAAAGGGGCCACCGTAGGGGCGGGCTCTACCATTGTGCAAGACGTTACCGACGACACCTTGGCAATATCACGGAGTCGCCAGTTTGAAAAGATTGACTGGCTGCGCCCCAGTAAATGAAAAGCTCTTCATCATGATTAAAATGGTGGCATTAACGCGATACCGCTGGGCTGATTGATAGCGTGGTTAAAAACCTAGGAGAAACTCTATGTGTGGCATTGTGGCCGCCGTTGCCCAGCGCAACGTCCAAGAAATTCTATTAGAAGGACTAAAACGCCTGGAGTATCGCGGCTACGATTCAGCCGGTATGACGGTGTTCAGCGACGGCGTATTAACCCGCCATCGTGCGCTTGGGAAAGTCGCGGCGCTTGCCGCCCAATTGGAGACGGCCGCGCTGCCGGGTTTTTCGGGCATTGCACATACTCGTTGGGCAACCCACGGTAAACCCTCTGAGGCCAATGCACACCCGCACCACAGTAGCGATCAGGTTGCCGTTGTACATAACGGCATTATTGAGAACTACGAGTCTATAAAAGAGAGGCTCCAGCGCAGCGGCTATGCGTTTAGCTCCGAAACCGATACCGAAGTGATTGCTCACTTACTCTCTGAAAAGCTGGCCGATGGTCTCACCCTGTTTGATGCTACGCAGCAGATTGTTAACAGCTTAGGCGGCGCCTATGCGCTGGGGGTAATGAGCGTTAAAGAGCCTGGTGTCGTGGTTGGCGCACGCCAAGGTAGCCCGCTGGTGGTGGGCGTGGGCATTAATGAGGCTTTTTTAGCCTCTGACCCGCTGGCGCTGCTGCCGGTCACGGATCGCTTTATCTACCTTGAAGAAGGCGACTTGGTCGAGCTGCGCGAGCAGGGTGCCATTCACATTGTAGATCGCCACGGTAACGACATCGAGCGCCCGATCCATACCTTTGAGCACGGCGATGGTGCGGCCAGTAAGGGCGAGTACCGCCACTATATGCTCAAGGAGATTTTCGAGCAGCCAACGGTGATTGAGGCGGCATTAGAGGGGCGGCTGAGCGCGCATAGCGTATTAGTGGAGAGCTTTGGTCCCGATGCGCAAGCGCTTTTCCAGCGTACTCGCCAGGTGCATATTATTGCCTGCGGCACCAGCTACCATGCGGGGATGGTGGCGCGTTATTGGCTAGAGCGCTACGCCGGCGTACCGGTGCAGGTCGAGGTGGCCTCTGAATACCGCTACCGTCATCCGGTGGTGCCTGAAGGCACGCTGTTTGTCAGCCTCTCCCAGTCTGGTGAAACCGCCGACACGCTGGCCGCGCTGCGCTTTGCTAAAACGCTCGACTATATCGGCTCGCTGGCGATCTGTAACGTGCCCGGCAGCTCGCTGGTGCGGGAGTCGGATATGTCACTGATGACCCGCGCAGGCCCTGAAATTGGCGTCGCTTCGACCAAAGCCTTTACCACTCAGCTAGTAGCGCTAATGCTGCTAACGCTTTCAGTCAGTAAAGCCAAAGACCAAGCTGAATATCCCGATATTATTGCCGCCCTGCGTACCTTGCCCGAGGTCTGTCAGCGGGTGCTGGCGCTGGATCGCCAGATAGAAATACTTTCCCAAGCGTTTGCGGAAAAACACCACGCGCTTTTCCTGGGGCGCGGCGCTCACTATCCGATTGCGCTGGAAGGCGCGCTTAAGCTTAAAGAAATCTCGTATATTCACGCCGAGGCCTACCCCGCAGGAGAATTGAAGCATGGCCCGTTAGCGCTGGTCGACAGCGAAATGCCGGTGATCTCGGTGGCGCCCAACGATGATTTACTCGAAAAGCTTAAATCCAACCTGCAGGAAGTCCGCGCCCGCGGTGGTCAACTGTTTGTGTTTGCTGATGAAAGCGTGGGCATTAACGCCCAGGAAGACATCCGCGTGTTAACCCTGCCCCACGTGCATGAAGCACTGGCCCCATTGCTATATACCCTGCCACTACAGCTGCTGAGCTACCACGTCGCCGTCCTCAAAGGGACCGATGTTGATCAGCCGCGTAACTTGGCTAAAAGTGTGACGGTGGAGTGATTGATACGTCGATCCCCCGCGTATTAGTTAACTCATAAAAACGCTTTACAAGATGCGGCAATAAGTCGCATCTTATGTGCAGCCGTTGCGTTGCAGCATGTCGTTAGGGTGCTTATTATCGTGGCGGTCTTTCTCCCTCCTGATTGGATAACATCGCCATGAAACCACCAAACGTCCTCGTAACCCGGCTTTACGCTAGCCGGGTCGCTTGGCTGTTGCTCGCCTGCACGCTTTTTGTCGTTCCTTCTCTCTCTTATGCCGCCGCCGGGCCCCTCGATCTTACTCTTTCGCTAGCCGGTATCTCTTCTGTCGTGATCTTCGTGCTCGCCTATGCGTTGGTGATGAGTGAAGAGCTACTGCATATGCGTAAGTCTAAGCCGGTGCTGGTCGCAGCAGGGCTTATCTGGGCGCTAGTGGCCTGGGTCTATGTACAAGCGGGGATGCCGGAAGAGGCGGAAACCGCTTTCCGCGAAACGCTGCTTGAATACGCCGAGCTTTTGCTGTTTTTGCTGGTCGCGATGACCTATATCAACGCCATGGAGGAACGCCGGGTATTTGATGCGCTACGCTCTTGGCTAGTGCGCAAAGGTTTTAGCTACCGCAGCCTATTCTGGATTACCGGGGTCATGGCATTCGGTATTTCGGCGATCGCCAATAATATGACCACGGCGATGTTGATGTGCGCGGTGGTACTCAAAGTGGCCGAGGGGGATAATAAATTTATCAGCCTTTGCTGCGTCAACGTGGTGGTGGCTTCTAACGCGGGCGGTGCCTTTAGTCCGTTTGGTGATATCACCACGCTAATGGTATGGCAGGCGGGTCAGGTGCCGTTCGAAGGCTTCTTCGCACTATTGATTCCTGCAATGGTTAATTTCATGGTGCCTGCGGTCATCATGAATTTCTTTATCGTTAATCAACAGCCCGCTTCACTTAAAGAAAATGTCTGGCTCAAGCGCGGGGCGCGGCGGATTATCGTGCTGTTTTTGATCACCGTCGCCATCTCGGTACTGTGCCACTCGGTGCTGCATTTGCCGCCCGCTATGGGCATGATGTTTGGCCTAGGCCTGCTGCAATTCTTTGGCTACTACCTGCGCCGCAGCCTGCCGCGCTCGCTTGAACGAAAGCGGGAACGCTATTCGCGCCGCGGCGACTGGAAGAAACTCGAGCAGTTGGGTAGCGTGGTACCGTTTGATATTTTCAGCCGTATCGCCCGTTCCGAGTGGGACACGCTGCTGTTCTTTTACGGGGTCGTTATGTGCGTGGGCGGCCTGGGTTTTATGGGCTATCTCAGCCTGCTTTCCGAAACGCTCTACGGCAGTTGGAACCCGGTGTGGGCGAACGTCGTGCTTGGGCTTATCTCGGCTGTGGTCGATAACATCCCGGTGATGTTCGCGGTACTTTCCATGGCGCCGGATATGTCCGAGGGTAACTGGCTGTTGATTACCCTAACCGCCGGTGTGGGGGGCAGTTTGCTTTCGATGGGCTCCGCTGCGGGTGTTGCCCTGATGGGCCAGGCGCGCGGTATCTATACGTTTGCTGTTCACTTACGCTGGATGCCGGCCATTTTATTGGGCTACGCTGCCAGCATTGTGGCGCATCTATTGATTAACGCTTCCTTGTTTTAGACGCTCGTTTCCCACTAGCGGTCATTACGCTAACACCTATAACGCCCTTCACCGATGAGTCGGTGAAGGGCGTTGGCTTTTTAGGAAATCAGGATCTAGGGGTGGTTAACTTAACGACATTATTAAAGCCTTATTACAGGTCGTGGCCGGTAATGACTTGGCAGATGTCGGCGAAGCTTTTCGCTCTAGGCACTGGGTTAATCTCTTTCCCCACGGCACTCTGTATATCGCTGGCTGAGATAAGCCCACGAATTCTAATATCGTGGTTATCGTTTTGCTCAGTGATTAACAGATGTTGATCGGTCACGGTTTCCATCGACATCACCAGATCCTCAATTGTCAGCGATGCCAGCTGGGCGACGGGCATGGCGCTAAGCTTATGCCACGGAGTCATAATCATTTCAGCGGTCACCTCTTCGCGACTGAGATTGCGCTGCTGCATGGCGATGTTGATACGCCGAGTACCAATCACTTCTTTTGAGGTAATAATACCGATGCAGTGTGCCTGGCTATCCATCACGAACAGCAGTCTTACGCCACTATAACGCATCTTGAGGTGTGCCTCGTCGATGGGTGTGTCGGCACTAACGGATTGAGGCGCTACCTGGGAGAAATCGGTGAGAACGTTCATCGCAGGGCTGGACGGCGATAGCCGCTTCGCTGCAGGCTTCGTCAGTAGGGGAGCTGAGCCTAATTGGATCAAGGGCTTTGGAGAAAAAACAATCTGGTTCATCAGGGACCTCCATGTGGAGAAAAAGGCGAACCGTGGGCATCTGGTTCACTGTACAGCTCCACAGTTGCAGGTAATTCTTATCGCAACCTTAAGAGATCCAAAATCATTATTCCGTTGAGGGCAGGCACATCTTCACGCGTAATCCTCCGTTGGGCGCCTCGTCAAGCTCTAACGTGCCACCATGGCGCGTCACAAGCCGCTCAACGATAGACAGCCCCAACCCTGAGCCCGCGCTCGGGCCGGCGCGTTGAAAGCGCTCAACGACTTTTTTTCGCTCATCGAAGGGTATGCCAGGGCCCTGGTCATCGACAATTAACTCGAACCCCTGCGCAGTCGCTACCAGCATAATGCTGATCACGCTTTGCTCCGGGGAGTGTTGCATGGCATTGCCGACCAAATTTTGTACCAAGGTTTCAATGGTGCCGGGTTCTTCTAGCATTGACCAAGCGGTCAGCTCATCGGCGTTTAATATCAGCTGTTGGTCGCGTTCTGCCGCCAATGGCGACAGTTTGGCCAAGCTTTCACGTACTTCGCTGAGCAAGTGGGTACGGCGGTATTCGGGTAGTGAATCTTCTTCGGGGTCCAAGCGAGCGAGCGTCAGTAGCTGCGTAACCAGGCGCGTCGAACGGGCAACGCCACTGCGTAAATGGCCTAACGCTTCCTGGCGATCCTCGACATTATCAGCGGTCAGGGCATTTTGCGCATGTAAATCAAGCACTGCTAAGGGGGTGCGCAGCTCATGGGCGGCATCGGCGATAAAGCGTTTTTCGCGCACGCGCATTATACGGATTCGTTCTAACAGCCGGTTAAGCGCCCCGGCGATAGTGGCTAACTCACGGGGCAGAGGGCTAAGCGTTAGAGGCTGTAAGTTATGCGGATCACGATTGCGAATCTGCTCGGCCATGCGCAGCAGGGGGGCCAAGCCCCAGCCAATCGACCACCATAGCAGCGCGGTGAGTAGGGGAAGACCGACCAGATCGGGCAGCAGCGTGCGTAGCGCCACGGCCTTGATGATTTCTCCGCGCACATCCTCACGTTCGCTGACCACGATCCGCTGGTGGGTATTTGGCACCTCCATGACATAAATACGCCAATCGTGGTCGCCAATAGGCTGGCTGGTGAAACCGGCAGGGTATTCTGCCAAAGGCACGTCGGGGGCGCCGGTGGAGCGGGCCAGCAAACGGTCCTCTTTCCAAACCTGGAAGGTCAACCTGCTTTCATAGGGGTGCCCACCAAAGCGTGTATTATTAGGAACTTCCGCACGCGCTAAGGCGCTTTCCAGGCTGTTGAGCAGCGTGTCGCGGTAGCCGTCGGGCAATGAGGTCTGCAGTAAGCCCTCCAATAAACGCGCGTTCTGTGTCAGGCTGGCATCGTGGAGCGTTTCGATTTCATGGGCGGCGTAACGGTAGCTGATAAACCCAATTACCAGCATACTAAGACCAAACACCAGTAGCGCTAGGCCCAGCGTGCGTCGACGAATAGACGTCATGAGCGCCCATCCTGATCGGTTTTATCCATGACATAACCGATGCCACGCAGGGTGCGAATAAGGTGAGGAAAAAATTTGCGGCGCAGATGATGAACATGCACCTCAATAGCGTTACTTTCCACGTCTTCATCCCAGCCGTACACCAAGCGCGTTAGCGTATCGCGGGTGAATACTCGCCCTGGGTGGGTCATAAACTCTTGCAGGAGGGTCAATTCCCGACGCGACAACGCCACGGCGTGACCCTGGTAGCTGACTCGCATGGTTAACGGATCAAGGCGAATCCCGCGGCACTCCAGCGCGCTGTTAACCTGGCCATTACTTCGCCGCAGCAGGGCGCGCAGGCGGGCTTTTAACTCAGCAACCTCAAAGGGCTTGGTGAGATAGTCATCGGCGCCCGCATCCAACCCGGCGATGCGATCATCGACGGCATCCCGCGCGGTCAATACTAAAACCGGCACGCGATTGCCTTGTCGGCGAACGGCTGCGAGCATCTGCATGCCATCCATACGGGGTAAGCCCAGGTCGAGAATGACAGCATCAAAGGGCTCTCCTTCTTTTAACGCCGCCAGTGCACTGATGCCATCGTTAAGGTGATCCACCGTGTAATGCTCGGGTTTTAGCGCCAAGCGAATACCTGAGGCCAAACTGGGGTCGTCCTCTATTAATAATATACGCATCACCGGGCCTCCTCTAAAACGCCACTAAACACTGAAAAGGCTAGCGTGGAAAGGCGCGTACCGTCAGGATGTCGGTTATAGGCTGTGCGATAATAAACTAGCACGCTTTCTCACTGTTTCGGCAGTCCGGCCTTTGGTTGAATCCCCATGCAGCATCAGCACGACTCAAGCGTTTTTCCTTGTCCACCATTACGGCGACGTGACGCGCTGTTACAGTTAGCGGCAGCCCACGATCCCGCTATGCAACAAGCGCTTAACACGGCATTAACACCCATGGCGAATGCGTCGGATGAAGAGTGGCAGGGTCTGTGGGTAACTCAGCAGGCAGGCCTGCTCACCGGCGCTATCTGGGTGCAGCGCTTACCTATGAAGTTTGCTCAGCTATGGCTACCGAAAGCCGAAGCGCCAAAGGTTGATGCCCTATTACGCGCAGCTCATCAGTGGGTAAAAAAGCAAGATATTCGACTCTGCCATGTAGTGCTTTCACCAGAGGCGACCTTTCCAGCTGCTATTCTGCTCGCACACGGGATGCAGCGGTTGGCCTGTTTGCAGCATTTAATCGGCAGCAGCGACCAACGGTTATGGGTAAAACAACCAACGGCATTGTCATTAACAGCGTTTGATGAGCTTTCCAATGCCGAACAGCTTGCCCTATTGGCAGCGGTAGGACACGATTCGCTAGATAGCCGTCCCCTGCGCGAGATACTCTCTGTAGAAGAACTATTAGCGGGTTTTTACCAACAGGACCTGCAGGCACCACAGCATTGGTACGCGGTTGGCTATCGAGGGGTTATCGTGGGCGTACTGTTGTTGGCGCCCGATGCCGCATCAGGCCGGTGGGAGTTGATGCTAATGGGGCTGAAGCCTAAGTGGCGGGGTCAAGGTTTGGGGCGTGCGCTATTGAATAAAGCCCTGAACCTCGCCCAGCAAGCTGGGGCGAGGGAGATCATATTAGCGGTGGACGCGGTCAATTTACCCGCCAAGCGGTTGTATCAGCAGGCAGGTTTTATGCGCTATACGCAGCAGCACTTATTCGCTTGGAAAGGCAATGATGGTAGGCGCTAATCGCCAAAATAAGGCGACAATAGTCGTCAACGGTTGAATCGCCGCGCTTAGTAGCATTTTCTTGCGCTTTGCGTTGCCGTTATACTAGCTCTAAACGCGTGTCTTGGCGTCTCGGCGGTGCATCGTTGATTTTAGCGCTGCTGCGCAAAGGGAGTAAGGCAGAAGTTGAGAACAAACGTTTGATGACAATACTCAAGAGGTGGTGAGAGTGAAAGCTAAGCTGATCATGAGCGGGCTGGCGGCCCTTGGTTTCATGGCGGGCACATCGAGTGTTTATGCCCAAGATGACGCCGCACGTAATGCGATTGCCGAGCGTTTGGCGCCGGTAGGGCAACTCTGTTTACAAGGCCAAGACTGTGGCACCGCGGCAGCACCGGCGGCAGCCGCTAGTAGCGGCAGTGATATCGACGGCGAGGGTATCTACGGCAATGTGTGTAGCGCCTGTCACGAATCGGGCGCTGCGGGCGCGCCTATTCGCGGTGATGAAGCGGCTTGGGCTGAACGTACTGAACAAGGCTTTGCCACGCTGCTAGACCACGCTATCAATGGTATCGGCGCCATGCCAGCGAAAGGCGGTAACCCCAACCTTTCCGATGAGGAAATGGAAGCAGCGGTTGCCTATATGGTTGAGCCGGTTATGGAAGTACCCGAGTTGAGTAGTGGCGACGAAGCTGCTACCGACGAGACAACCGCTGCTGAAGGTGAAGAAGCGGCAAGTGAAGAAGCAATGGCTTCAAACGACGGTGCAGCGAGTGAAGAAGACGCGGCTGCATCCGAAGAAGCTAGCGGTGGCGGCAACGGTCTAGATGGTGAAGCCCTCTACGCAAGCTCTGGCTGTATGGCTTGCCATGCCTCCGGCGTTGCCGGTTCACCGATGCTGGGCGATTCTGAAGCCTGGGCAGCGCGTTTAGACAAGGGGGCTGATGCGCTCTATTCCAGCGCTATTAACGGCATCGGCGCTATGCCAGCCAAAGGCGGTAACCCCAACCTTGCTGACGAAGAGGTTATGGCCATCGTTGATTACATGATGGCTGAAGCTCAGTAGCGGCAAGCAGGCTCTGATTCAGTTTGTTAAATTTATCCACAGGGTGTTTGAATACTCGCCCTGTGGGTATTTTTATTTTAAAGGCCTCGTTTTATCACTCATGTTTTATCACCCCAACAGCGAACGCAATCCGGCAATGGCGTCTTTGCCACGGGCTTGCTTCTTCTCTGGATCCTCTTTGTCGGCCCGGCCTTCCCACTCTAAATCCTCTCCAGGCAATTCGTCTAAAAAGCGGCTGGGCGCACAGTCCATTAGTTCGCCGTAGGCTTTGCGCTGGCGGGCGAGTGTTAACGTCAGCGTGCGTCGTGCCCGGGTAATGCCCACATAGGCCAGCCGCCGCTCTTCTTCTACGGTGCCTACCTCAATGGCGTTGCGGTGGGGCAGTAGATCTTCCTCTAAGCCCATTAAATAGACGTGGGGGAATTCCAGGCCTTTAGAGGCGTGCATGGTGAGCAGTTGCACGCGATCAGAATCATCCTCTTCTGCCTGCTGTTCGAGAATATCGCGCAGTACCAGGCGTGAAATAGCCGCTTGAACGCCGTCGGTTTCGGTCTCGGTAGAATCTGTATCGTCCTCTGGGTCGCGATTGAGCGATTTTTCTAGCTGGTCGATGAGAATCCACACATTGGCCATGCGCCGCTCGGCGACGGTGGGCGCGCTGGCGTTTTGATACAGCCACGCCTCATAGTCCATATCCCGCAGCATGTCGCGAATGGCGGCAATCGCATCGCCTTGATCCATGCGCTTACGCACGCCGTCGATAAAGTGAGTGAAGCGTGACAGCCGCTCCGTAGCTCGGGTCGGTAATACTTGTTCCAACCCCAGCTCATGGCAGGCGGCAAACAGCGAAATTGAGCGCTCGGTGGCGTAGTTGGCAAGCTTCTCGACAGTGCCGGGGCCCACTTCACGGCGTGGCACGTTCACAATACGCAAAAAAGCGTTGTCGTCAGCGGGATTAATCAGCAGGCGCAGGTAAGCCATGGTGTCTTTAATTTCGTTGCGCGAGAAAAACGACGTACCACCGGAGAGCTTGTAAGGAATTTGGTAGTGCTGCAGTTTAAGCTCCAACAAGCGGGCCTGGAAGTTGCCCCGATAAAGGACCGCAAAATCCCGCCACTCGGCTTTTTCTTTGATACGCCGGGTGAGCATTTCGCTGGCGACCCGCTCAGACTCAGCCTCTTCATGGCGATTCACAATCACCCGAATAGGCGCGCCGTCGCCCATATCCGACCACAGCGTTTTCTCGTAAACGTGGGGGTTATTGGCGATCAGTGTGTTGGCGGCGCGTAGTATCGTGGCGGTAGAGCGGTAGTTCTGCTCTAGTTTGATGACTTTCAGGCGCGGGAAATCTTCACCCAGGGTAATCAGGTTTTCAGGACGTGCGCCGCGCCAGGCATAGATCGACTGATCATCATCACCGACCACGGTGAACGTGGAGCGCTCCGCCATCAGCAGTTTCACCAGCAAGTACTGGGAAACGTTGGTGTCCTGGTACTCATCGACGAGCATGTAGTGGATTTTGCGCCGCCAGCGCTCTAGCGCTTCCGGGTCGTTCTTGAGCAGTACCACCGGCAGCAGAATCAGGTCGTCGAAATCCACCGCGTTGTAGGCTTTAAGGTGGCGTACGTAGGCTTCGTAGACCCGGGCGGCAAAGTGCTCATCGTCATCCGCAGCAAACGAGAGTGCGTCGCTGGGCAGCACTAAATCGTTCTTCCAGGTGGAAATTTTGCTCTGCACGGCATTGATCTGCTCGGCGTCCACCTGGGCGTCCTTGTTCATCAAATCACGTAGCAGCGCTTTGGCGTCTTCCGGGTCAAATAGCGAAAAGCCCGGTTTATAGCCGAGGGTTTTCAGCTCGCCGCGGATAATATTCAGCCCCAGGGTGTGGAAGGTGGAGACCGTTAACCCGTGGCCCTCTTTGCCGTGGAGCATCTGGCCTACACGCTCTTTCATTTCCCGAGCGGCTTTGTTGGTAAACGTCACCGCGGCGATCTTGCGCGCGCTCATTCCGCACTCTTGCACCAGGTAAGCAATTTTGGTGGTAATTACGCTGGTTTTACCGGAACCTGCGCCCGCCAGTACCAAGCAGGGGCCATCAATATAGCGCACGGCTTCCTGCTGGCGCGGGTTTAGCCCTTTGATGCGGCTAAGAATACTCTTGGGCGTGGCAGGCATCATGGCGAAGGCAATCCTCTGCGAGTGTTGCTAGACGTTTTCAAGTGCGGTTTCACGGGCGTTTTCGATTACAATCGGCCGCTTGGCGAATGCATGATTAACTAGGCAGGTGGCGATGTTTGAAGTAGCGCTTTTTGAACCGCGTATGGCGCCCAATACGGGCAATATTATGCGCTTAGTGGCCAATAATGGCTGCCGATTACACCTGATTGAGCCGCTTGGCTTCGACTTGGAAGAGAAAAAGCTGCGTCGCGCCGGGCTGGATTACCGCGATCTCGATAACGTCACTCGCCACGCGGATTTTAGCGCCTTTCAGCAGGCGATGCAGGGGCGGCGTATCTGGGCGATTACTACCAAGGGAACCCGCACCTACAGCGATGCTGACTTTGCCCCAGGCGATGTACTGCTGTTTGGCTCTGAAACCGCAGGGCTCTCGCCGCAAGTACACGCAGCGCTCACCGCTGAACACAAACTGCGCCTTCCCATGCAGCCCAATAACCGTAGCCTGAATCTTTCCAACGCCGTGGCTATTGTGAGCTACGAAGCGTGGCGCCAGCAAGGGTTTGCTGGCGCAGGGTTAGTATAAACAGGTCGCTTTGATCAGTTGGCGATCCCGTAACGGTCACGATAAGCTCTAATGGCTTCGGCATAGGCGATCATATCCCCGCCAACATGCTCTTCCAGGTAAGTGAGCACTTGCTCAAGAGTCACGATGCTGACCACGGGCATGGCGTACTGAGCCTGCACTTCCTGAATCGCGCTCTGCTCGCCCTGGCCGCGCTCCTGCCGATCAAGGGCAATGATCACCCCGGCGGCGCGGGCATCGCTCTGCTCAATCAGTGTCATCACTTCGCGAATCGCGGTGCCCGCGGTAATCACGTCATCAATGATCAAAATATCACCGGCAAGCGGCGCCCCGACGATGTTGCCGCCTTCGCCGTGAGTTTTCGCCTCTTTGCGATTAAAGGCGTAGGGCATATCGTGGTCGTGATGATCGGCCAGCGCCGCCGCCGTCACTGCGGCCAGTGGGATGCCTTTGTATGCCGGCCCAAACAGCACATCGGCGTTTAAGCCGCTATCGACAATCGCCTGGGCATAAAAACGCCCCAATTTGGCCAGCGCCCGTCCGGTTTGGAATAGCCCGGCGTTGAAAAAGTAGGGGCTAACGCGGCCGGATTTAAGCGTAAACTCGCCAAACTTAAGCACGCCTTGCTCAATGGCAAAGGCAATGAAATCGCGCTGGTAGGGTTGTAGGGTGGTGGCCACGGCATTCCTCACTAGGCGTTAGGTTTAAATCGACACGAAAGCAACAATAAAAGTAGGGTAAATGGCAAGTTTTAGTCGCTGCCTTTACCCAAACGTCTAAACGTCGGGTATCATACAGCAGCGACGCAAAAGGGACGATTTATGAAAATTGCCAGCATCAATGTCAATGGTATTCGTGATGCCGTCGAGCGTGGCTTCCTGGACTGGCTGGCTCAGCAGGATGTCGACGTAGTCTGCGTGCAGAACATCAAGGCAAAAAGTTTTGAATTAGGTGACCATATTCTGTATCCGGAAGGCTATGAAGGCTATTTCCTGGATGCCGAAGAGGACGGTTTCTCCGGTGTGGCACTCTATTGCCGTAAAATTCCCAAGGCAATTATGTATGGCCTAGGGTTTCCTCAGTGTGACCATGAAGGACGTTTCCTGCAGGCGGATTATGAACGCTTCAGTATCGTCTCCTTCCTGATGCCTGACGGAAGTGACCAAAAAGCCAAACAGTCATTTATGGAGCAGTACCAAGAGTACCTGACGAAGATGTCGCGCAAACGCCGCGAATACATCCTCTGCGGTACTTGGCATATTGCCCATAAAACCGTCGATTTGGCTAACTGGTCGGATAATCAATTGACCTCAGGCTTCCGCCCGGAAGAGCGCGCCTGGATGGATCAGGTGCTTGGCCCCACCGGGTTTATCGACACCTTCCGCGAAATCAACCGCGATGCAGGTGAGTACACCTGGTGGCCGAAGCTTGACCAAGACGTGCCCCGTGAGCGCCAGGAAGGCTGGCGGATCGACTATCAACTAGTCGGCCCCAACTTCCGCCGCCACGTGGTCGACGCATGGATCGATTACGATGCAACCTTCTCCGAGTTCGCACCGCTAATCGTTGAGTACGACCTGGCGCTTTAGGCGCAAGGCAGCGAATTTTTCCCGCGTCGCCGTCTGTTAGTAGTGGTAATAAGCAATAAGCCGACTTTTGGGTCGGCTTATTGCTTTGTGGCGCGTCAGCGTTTACCCACGAACACCCAGCGCCTCGCGCTGATGATCGCGTAGTTCGTCACCCGCTTTCTCGGCCAAATCGAGCATAGCATTTAGCTCGGCTCGGCTGAACGGGCTTGCTTCGGCGGTGCCTTGCACTTCGATGAGTCCGCCGCTTTCGGTCATCACTACGTTTAGGTCGGTATCGGCTTTGCTGTCTTCCGGGTAGTCCAGATCCAGCACCGGCATGCCTTTATAAATGCCGACGGAAATCGCGCTGACCAATTGCTTGAAGGGGTCGCCTTTGATCTTCTTCTCGCGCTGCAGGTAACGGACAGCATCAATGAGTGCCACGCAGCCACCGGTAATCGCCGCGGTGCGGGTACCACCATCCGCCTGAATGACATCGCAATCCACGGTAATGGTGAACTCACCGAGCTTCTTAAGATCCATTGCGGCGCGTAGGCTGCGACCAATTAAGCGCTGAATTTCTAATGTGCGACCGCCCTGCTTGCCCTGGGTCGCTTCGCGGTTGCTGCGCGAATGCGTCGCCCGGGGCAACATACCGTACTCAGCGGTGACCCAGCCCTGATTTTTGCCACGCAGCCAGCGCGGCACGCCCGCTTCCACGCTCGCATTACACAGCACTTTGGTATCGCCAAATTCCACCAGTACCGAGCCTTCCGCATGGCGGGTAAAATCGCGGGTCAGGCGGATGTCGCGAAGCTGGTTAGCCTCACGACCACTGGGGCGCACAACATCAGGACGCATAGTATCTCTCTTCATCATGGATAGTGTTGATCGCTACATAGGGGGACTGAGTATTGTACACGTCTGTGCCGCCGACTTTGGCGATAGAGGTGAGATGAGCGTGAATGGATGATAAAAAAAGCCCGCGAAATTTTTATCGCAGGCTTGTTGTTCTCATGCGTCTTTTAAACGCTTCTTGTTAAAGCGCTCTAACTGTTCAACGGATGAATTAACCGTAGTGGCGGCTGGCCGTTACTAACATTTCAGCGATCTCTTTCTCGCCATGGCACTTATCAGCCACATCACCCACCGTTACAACGCCGACGAGATCCTTATCCTGCGGGTTGTTGAGCACAATCAAGCGTTGGACATTTTTTTCCTGCATATTCTGCAGGGCGTCCTTCACATCGGTATCCTGAAAGGTATA
This sequence comes from Halovibrio sp. HP20-59, assembly GCF_033052795.2. NCBI lineage: Bacteria > Pseudomonadati > Pseudomonadota > Gammaproteobacteria > Oceanospirillales > Halomonadaceae > Halovibrio > Halovibrio sp. HP20-59. The sequence continues at coordinate 66,538 of NZ_JAWJUW020000009.1, read as the reverse complement.
AAGGACGTTTTCAGTGGCAATTGAACTTGCCTTGTCGTCAGGGCCTTTACCCTCGGCAACGCCGCGAACCGCAATGTCTCGGTCAGTGAGTGTACCGACAACCTTATTGCCATTGGCAAGTGGCTCAAAACCAGTTTGATTTTCGCGCATTGCTTGTGCGACTTCTCGAATGGTCACGTCATCGGAAAGGTATTGAGGACGAGTCGTCATGACCTCTCTTACTTCCATCATATCGCTCACCGTTGATTTGCTGTTGAAAAGGGCTCTTGAAAACCTGTACTAAAAAACGTAGTAGCCAATTCCGCAGGGAGGCAAGTTTTGGCTTAAGATCGCTGTTTTCTTAACTCATTAAGCACTGTTATAGGGTTAACGCAGCGCAGCGGCGATACTGGGTAGACTTCCCCCATTACGATTGACCACAGGAGCCTTTATGGCCACCGCATCTCGCGTACACAGCATGACCGCCTTTGCCCGCTCCGAGCAGGCCGCTCCTTTTGGCACTCTGCAGGTGGAAATGCGCTCGGTGAACCAGCGCTATTTAGAACCACATTTTCGCCTGCCTGATAGTCTGCGCGACCTGGAGCCTTTGCTGCGTGATGCGCTGCGTGGGCGTTTGGCTAGGGGCAAGGTCGAATGCAGCGTGCGCTTCGAGAGCGCCGAAACGGCTCAGGCTCCTGCTGTTAACAGCGCAAGGCTAACCGCTATTAGTGAGGCACTCGCCATTATCCAGCATCAGGTGCCTAGCGCCGTGCCGCCTACTACGCTCGAGCTACTCAACCAGCCAGGCGTGATGGAAACCCAGCACCTGGATCAGGACGCCATCAAGGTGGCCGCAAAAGCGCTGTTTGACCAAGCGCTGGATGAGCTGATTGATGCCCGCGCAAGAGAAGGCGAAAAGCTTGGCGAGATGATCACTACCCGCCTAGCGGCAGTCAGCGAACAGGTCGCCACCGTGCGCAGCCTGCTCCCGCAGATTCTGGAGCGCCAGCGCGCTCAACTGCTGGAACGCCTGGAGGTTGCCAAGACCGAACTCGACCCCCAGCGCTTGGAGGCCGAATTGGTGCTGGTGGCGCAAAAAGCCGATGTGGATGAAGAGTTAGACCGCCTGGCCGCGCATATCGAAGAAGTGAGCCACCAACTCGCCCAGAAAGGCCCCAAAGGCCGCCGCCTGGACTTCCTGATGCAGGAGCTTAACCGCGAAGCCAATACGCTTTCATCAAAATCCGTGGTGGCAGAGACGACCCGCTGCGCGGTGGAGCTTAAGGTGCTGATCGAACAGATGCGGGAGCAGATTCAGAATATTGAGTAGTGGAAAGGATTTGTTGCGCAAGTTTGTAACACCAAAGCCTTTTCCCAGACGCTCGGTAAATATCAAATTTTGCCGATTTAAATGGCCGGATTAACATTAGCTGCATCGATAGGCTGTGAAGCCCATAGCGCGGTTGTCTGCCCATACTGATAGAGGATGCCTTCCTATGCCCTCCCTACGTCACAATACGTTAACCCTGCTGCTCGTTTTATTAAGCATATTCTCGACCACTGCCCAAGCAAACGAGGCAACCTGGCAAGCGCTTAAAGAGGGCGGCTTGGTAATTTTAATGCGCCACTCACTGGCCCCTGGGATTGGCGACCCGCCGGGATTTGAGCGTGGCCGATGCGAGACTCAGCGCAATCTCTCAACGGCTGGCCGTAATCAGGCGCAAGCCGCTGGTCGTGCATTTCGTGCGCGGGATATTCCTATTGCGGCGGTGTATTCATCAAGCTGGTGCCGAGCGCTGGATACTGCGGAGTTGATGGCCCTTGGTAGTGTTGAACCGGTGCCCTGGCTGGATTCGTTCTTTCGCGGGCGCGGTGATCGAGCGTTAATTACCCAAACCGCTCAGGAGCAGATTACCGCGTGGCAAGGGCCGGGCAATTTGCTGCTGGTCACGCATCAGGTGAATATCACGGCATTGGTAGGTAGCGGTGTAGGCTCGGGTGAGATGATCGTGGTGCGCCCAAAGAACGAATCGTTGCAGGTCGTGGGACGTTTAAGCGTTAGCGGTCAATAATTTGCTTCTTATCCGCATGGGGCTTTATAAAGTAAAAAACGATATAGCTTAGGACTTCTTTATGAAAGCCGTTGTTTTTGAGCAGTTTTCCGCCCCGCCGACCATTCAGCAACTGCCCGATCCTACCCCTGAGCCACATGGCGTGATTGTGAAGGTAACGGCGAACGGGGTTTGCCGCAGCGACTGGCATGGCTGGGTGGGGCATGACACTGATATCCAGCTCCCACACGTGCCGGGCCATGAGCTGGCAGGCATTGTCGAAGCCGTGGGGAGAGACGTAAAACAGTGGCGTATTGGCGATCGCGTCACAGTGCCGTTCGTGGGCGGCTGCGGAACTTGCCCAGAGTGTCACTCTGGCAATCATCAGGTATGCGATAGCCAGTTTCAGCCTGGTTTTACGCACTGGGGTTCTTTTGCTGAGTATGTGGGCATTCACTACGCCGATGTGAATTTGGTCGCGCTGCCAGAGACACTCGACTTCGCAACGGCAGCCAGCTTGGGCTGCCGCTTCGCCACTTCATTTCGGGCGGTGGTGGATCAGGGCAAAACAACGGCGGGCCAATGGGTAGCCGTCCATGGTTGTGGCGGTGTAGGTCTATCGGCGGTGATGATTGCCAACGCCATCGGCGCTAACGTTGTCGCCGTTGATATTTCCGAAGAGGCGCTTCATCTGGCCCGTCAATTGGGCGCCACTGCCACCGTGAACGCGGCCCAGGTAGCCAATGTGGTTGAGGCGGTGGCGGAAATAACCCGAGGAGGTGCTCACGTATCACTGGACGCGCTGGGGCACCCGACGACCTGTTTTAACTCCATCAGCAACCTGCGTAAACGTGGCAAGCATATTCAGGTCGGGTTAATGCTGGCCGAGAACAGCACACCGGCCATTCCCATGAATAAGGTGATCGCCAATGAACTTGAGATACTCGGCAGTCACGGTATGCAGGCGCACCGTTACGAGGCCATGTTGGCGATGATCGAGTCGGGAAAGCTGGCGCCTGAAAAACTGATCGGTAAACGGATCACACTGGAGCAGTCCATTGATGCATTGATGAACATGGATAAGTTCGAAGGGGCGGGCGTGACGGTGGTGACCGAGTTTTAAGGAATCCGCTGAGGCGTTAGATAACAATTTCCTGCAATGAAACGAGGCAAATTATTCGCTCCTCATTGGCGGCTGTAGGTTCTACGCTGGGCAGTATTGATAAGGAGTAAAATATGCCATCAGACATTACCCCATCAGCACGCCGCGTGATTGCCCAGCACCCAGCCAAGCGCGATGATATCGGCGATTTAACCACTCGGCGCCCGCTGCCGGGGCCGCAGCTTGAACAGCTCGACCCATTCCTGTTTCTTAACCACCATGGTCCACAGACGTACCCGCCTAACAACCGGGGCCTGCCGTTCGGTCCGCACCCGCACCGGGGCTTTGAAACGGTCACCTTTATCCTGGAAGGTTCATTGGCCCATGCCGATAGCGCTAAGCATCAAAGCGTGATCAACGCAGGGGGTGTGCAGTGGATGACCGCGGGCAGCGGCATTGTGCATGCGGAAATTTCGCCGGAGGCGTTTCTGCGCGACGGCGGCCCGTTGGAAATTCTGCAGCTGTGGGTCAACCTGCCCGCGCATTTAAAAATGACCGAGCCACACTACGTAGGGCTGCAACAAGAATCCATTCCCGCTATCGCGTTGCCGGGTGGCGGTGAGCTGAACCTGATCGCCGGTGAGTGGCAGGGCAGCGTTGGCCCTATCAACTCGCTGACCGGCGTGTTTATGTCAACGCTATGGCTGCCTGCCGATAGCCACGAACAGTTAACCGTGGCGCCTGGTCGGCAGGTGTTTCTTTACGTGGTGGATGGTGACGTTGAGGTAGGCGGTGAGCCCGTTCAGTCTCGTCATCTAATTGAAGTGGATCGCGATGGCGATAGTCTCGACATTGAAGCCAGTAGCGATGCGCGGCTGCTGTTTGGTCACGGCGAAGTGATTGATGAGCCCGTTTACTCCCATGGCCCCTTCGTGATGAATACCCGTGAAGAGGTCGTTCAGGCGGTCGAGGATTATCAAAACGGCAAATTTGGCGGACTCGACGCATGATATGAGCGTCAGCAGCATCGACTGCGTTTGGTGTTCCAATCCTCTTCAGGCAGGCGCAAGCCATGGTTGCCGCGATAGTTAGGCGATGTCGGCGGCGACCAGCTCTCTAAAAGTGATGCATCAAGCGCGTAAATCTCGATGCCGATAGGGTGACAGGTGGCCAGCAGGTCGTCATCGGTGGCATCAGTACCCCATAGGTCCACCGATAGATCGCCACCCGGACAGCAGGAGAGGGCACAAAGTAAGTCAATCTCGGCAAATAGCTCCAGATAGTCGCCTTCTTTTGCGGGGCAAGCCTTCATGAAGTACTGGTCCTGCTCATTCAGGCCGGTGCACTGAAAAACGTTAAGCACATCGTGGACATCAAACTCGGTGAGCCCGAAAGGCGCCACCGCACGGGTTAAGTTGGAGTGACAGTGGAAGTCAAAATCCTCACCGGTCAACAAATGATTCACATAGGGATCACAGCGCGTACCTAAGAGATCGTGAACACGACCGCCATCCTCATCGACACCGTAGTTCTCCAAGGTATCGGCGGTGATGGTCGCCATGGGTCGAAGATAGGGCAGTGAAGACCATAACCGGTCGTGAACGCTGACATGAGCGCGCTGTAGCTGGCGGGTGCGTGATGCCCAGAAGCGTTCTCGCGGGTTGTGCAAAGACCACAGGTTGAAATCTCCCACCTGAGGGCCTTGACGCGTGCACAGGCGCATTACGTGGCCAGCGGGTACTTTCCAGGCGCGGGCGTCACGAATCGGCACCTCTATGGTTTCTACCAGCTTCCGCTGATCGGTCGCTTTGGCAATCCGGTTGTAAAAAGCCGGGTCAACGAAAAGAGGAGAGCCTGGTTTTGCGCGGTAGGCTGGGGCTCGGTTGGCCATTGATCATGACTCCTTGTAAATAACGGTGGTGATGACATTGTGTGCTCAAAGGGATCATTCACTACAGTGGTTCGCCCCGATAGTAATGCCATAAAAACAGCGAGCCCACGCTGCGCCAGGGCGCCCAGTGTTCCACCAACTGACGGGCCTGCTTGGGTGTGGGCTTTTCATCCATGCCTTTTAGGCGGCCAAGCGCCACTCGCAGGGCGAGGTCGTCAGCGGGAAAGATATCCGGGCGTTTCAGCGAAAACATCAGGTAGATTTCGGCACTCCAGCGGCCAAAGCCGCGCAGCTCAGTAATCGCGGCAATGGCTTCGTCATCGCTTAGCTGCTCAAGCCCCTCGGCGCTAAAAGTGCCTGCCAACTCTGCTTCAGCCAGCCCTTTAGCATACTCGATCTTACGCCAGGAGAGCCCCGCATCGCGCAGCGCTTGGCCCTCTACCTGCATCACAGCCTTGGCGTGCAGTTCGGGCAACAATGTATTTACTCGACCCATAATCGCACGGGCCGCTTCGGTAGATATCTGCTGGCTAACGATGGTGGAGAAGAACGTCGCAAAGCCTTTATCGCGCTCCCGAGGCAAGGGCGCCCCCACTAGCGGCAGAGCCCGGGCGATATCGGGGTCGGCCTTGGCAAGTGCCGCCATGGCGTGCTCGATTGTGTTAAAGGATGGGTTATCAGGTGACATTATGACTCCTGGCTAAAATGAGTATTATATTGCGCACTATTTGGTTTTTAATATATTTATGTGCATTAAAATGCACATTATGGTGCCTTGAACTACACTATTGAGCATTAAACTACTCAGTTATTAACTGTTCAATTAAGGTGGCCCATGTTGCTAACCATCCAGACATTTCATCATGGCCAGTGGCACGATGCCGCCGAGCTGGTGATTGAGCATCCAGCGCAAGGTCGCCGAGGGCCTGCGCGCTTGGGCTATATCACCGATTATGCCCTTGAATGGCTGGATCGCGATGACGAGCATGCTTGCAGCCTGCGTTTACCCATTGAGCTAATGAATACCCATCAATCGCCGCGCTGGTTCGCTTTTTTAGACGATATCATGCCTTCTGGGGCCAGCCGTCGTTACTGGGTCACGCAGCTGGGAATATCGGCGCTTACCGAGGCTGAACAAGATTACGCGCTATTGGCGAAAGGGACGATTGCGCCGGTGGGTAATTTACGTATTAAAGAGGCGCTTCCCGAGCGTCCCGCAGGCAGCACGCTAGAGCAGCAGCGCTTTGCTTTACGCGATGTTGTGGATCGGGATAGTGATTTTCTTGCCTATGCACAGCAGATGGGCGCCGCCGGAGGGGGAGCTACCGGGGCTGGCGGCGAAGCGCCTAAGCTACTGCTACGCTGTTCGCCAGACGATCAGGCCTGGATCGATACCTATCAGGATGATACGGCGAATACCGACCAGCACTATCTGGTGAAATTTCCTCGCGGTCAGCGCACCGAGCTTGATAACAATATCCTTCGCGCCGAATACCATTTCTATCATGAGCTGGCGTCAATGGGCGTAGCGACCATTGCCACTCAAGGAATGCGGTTAATAGAAGGTGAGCGCTATCCATCGCTGTGGTTGCCCCGCTTTGATGTTGATTACCCCACTGGGAAGCGAACGCTGTATGGGCTGGAGTCGGTTTATTCCGTCATGGAGTGTCAGCCGGGAAGCTTCTTAAACCATTTTGCCGTGATTGAGGCTTTGGTTGGTCTGTTGAGTCAGCAATACCGCGTTCGCGAGTTAGGAGATCATTTTGATACGCCGCGTTTCGTGAGCGAGTGGGTGAAACGTGATCTGCTTAATATCGCTTTTGCTAATAGCGATAACCATGGCCGCAATACAGCGCTGTTGAAAACGCCTCAAGGGATCTGGCTGGCGCCAGTCTACGATTTTGCGCCCATGAAGGCTGACCCAGAGGGCATTATTCGCACCACCACTTGGGGCTCGCCGTTTGAAGAGGGTTCTGAATTCAACTGGGTAGCCATTGCGGAGAACTTAAATGTCTATCTGCCCCCCGAACAATTGATGGCAGAGCTAAAAGCGCTGGGGAATCAGTTAGTCGGGCTAAAAGAACGACTTGCTGCTCGGGGTGTCCCCGAATCGTTGTTAGCATCGAATGCGTTGGGGTTGGATTATCTGGACGCTAAGCTGCGCCGCTGGGGGCTGGTATGAAACGCAAAGAACTCTCTAGTATTGAGCGCGAGGCACTGCTTATGGCGCTATTGTCCCAACTGCTGCGTGAAGAGATCAGCTCAGGGCAGGTGCTGCGCCAACTACGCCGCGAAGTGTTGGGAATGTCGCAGACACAATATGCCGAGTTGGTGGGTATCAGCCGTCGCTCCTTGTCTGATCTGGAAGCCGATAAGGCAAGCCCTACCGTGGCTCTGCTCAACCAAGTATTCCGCCCGCTAGGTCTGCAAACAGGCTTGGTGCCGCGTAACCGTCATCTGCGTGAGCGTTTGCTTTCAGTGGAACCCCCGAGCGTCTGACCGCCAAGCACCTTATCCAAACATTTCCTATTCAGCCCAACTTAATGATTGTGTTCGCCCGCTAACTTTTTAAACGCAGTATGTTTCTACTTTCGTCTAATCCTGCGATCATTTGCGCCATCGTGATACCAACGGGATGGTATCCCTAGGAGTCAAACATGCAGGATTCGACAGCATCGTCGTCTCAAGGGCTGGCGCGTAACCCGCGCTTGGCAGAATTTGTGTTGGCGCTGGGTGGCTTTGGGATAGGCACCAGCGAGTTTGTCATTATGGGCCTGATGAATCGCGTGGCGGGAGATTTAGCGGTAACGGTGCCGCAAGTGGGTTACGCAATCAGTAGCTACGCCCTGGGCGTGGTGGTCGGCGCGCCGCTGATTTCGGCGCTGGCCGCGCGGGTGCCTAGGCGGCCACTGTTAATCATTCTGATGCTGGTCTTTGCGGTGGGCAACATTGCCAGTGCCATGGCGCCGGGGTTCTGGTCATTCGTCGGCCTGCGTTTTCTGGCGGGCTTGCCCCATGGGGCCTATTTTGGCATCGCTGCGCTGGTAGCAGCGGGAGCCGTGCCGATAGACCAACGGGCGCGAGCTATATCCCGGGTAATGATGGGCTTAACCGTGGCGATTTTGATCGGTGCGCCGCTGGGTACCTGGGCGGGTAACCTGTTTGGATGGCAAATTGCGTTTGCGGGTGTCGGTGGTATTGCGCTGCTTACCGCCCTGTTGATTCGGCTTTATGTGCCGGTGCAGCCCGTTGATACCCTCGCAAGCCCGGTGCGTGAACTGTCCGCGCTGCTTAAACAGCGGGTATTGGTCACCCTGGCCCTTGCTTGCATCGGCTGCGGCGGTATGTTCGCCATTTTTAGCTATGTGATGCCGACGTTAACCCAGCAGGCGGGCATGAGCGAAGCGCTGGGGCCGCTGGTGCTGGTCATTTTTGGACTGGGTTCCATTGCCGGTAATTTAATCGGTGGGCGCATGGCGGATAAAAACCTGATGCGCGCCATACCCACCATCCTGCTCTGGTGTGGGGTGATCCAGGGGCTGTTTTATTTTGCCGCCAATAACGTTTGGACGGGGCTGCTGTTCGTTGGCTTGGTAGGTACCAGCATGGCGCTGGCGCCTTCGCTGCAAACCCGCTTAATGGATGTGGCGGAAGACGCCCAAACCATGGCGGCCTCACTGAACCACGCCGCCTTTAACGGTGCCAATGCCTTAGGGGCGTGGCTTGCTGGCCTGGCCATCAGCGCTGGCTTTAGCTGGTCGAGTACGGGCTTGGTCGGTGCGGGGTTGGCGCTCTGCGGCTTGGTGATTTTTGCCGCTGGGCGTTGGTTGGAGAAACATACTTTTCAAACAGCAGAAGGTTTTCAATGAGCGTTGATTAGCGACACAGCCTAAATCCGCGCATGCCCAGATGAAAGTGATCGGCGTGCGCGGCATTGTAATCGGGGCCCAGTACGTTACCGAAGGTATCGCAAGCGCCGTCGCGCGCAGCACGTAAGAATTCTCCCGCCTTGCCGTCATCATCCCAATCATTAGCGAATGAAATTTGCTCGCCGTTTTCGAATCGAAAACCTACTACGTCCAGCGCTTCGGCGGTGGCGTGTTCGCTATGCCTGCCGGTTTCGCGGCCATACACATTACGGCAGGCAAAGCTACCCACGTGGTTTACCTGGCTCACTTGGCTGCCCATAATCTCCTCGGCGGCAGGTTGTAACGCGTGGCGTTCATACATCACCCACGCTAGTGCTAATGGGCAGGAGGCAACGAAGCTCTGATTGAAGGCGACGCTGCTTGTGTGCATTCGCACCACATTTTCGAGCGGGCAGCTTGCTGTGGGAGTGTAATCGGCCATCGGCGTGTAGCGTAACTGGCCATTAGGCACGGTATCCAATGCTGCTAGGCAGCCTTCGCGGTTATCCGCCAAGCGGCTTAGCTTGAGTTGTGTAACGGGTGTAATCGGGTCGTCAATGTGCAGCGGCGCCCAAGGCGACCAGTGACGGGGAATCTCGATGATGCCTTTTTGCAGCGCAACGCCCAGCGCTATCAGGCTTAATAAAAACAGTGTACGGCGCATCCCTGCCTCTCTCTATGTCGTTGCCAACCTATGTCGCTGCCAACGCTACAGTCGCAGCGATGGTTGTGCGATACTGCGCAGCCTTGCTGCTCTGCTGCAGTCGTTTTACTTGTGTTGACTACGTTTTCTGTTACCTATTTCGCTAACTGAAGGGAAAGTACTTCATGTCCCAAGGTACGCTGTTTATCGTTTCTGCCCCCTCAGGTGCTGGCAAGACTAGCTTGGTGCGCGAGCTAATCGAAAGCCTGGATGGGATTCAAGTGTCGGTATCGCACACTACGCGTGCCAAGCGCGAGGGTGAGGTGAATGGCGTCAATTATCATTTCACCGATGTAGCCGAGTTTGAAGCGATGATCGCGCGAGGTGAGTTTTTTGAGTATGCCAAAGTATTTGATAATTACTACGGCACCTCGCGTCAGGCGGTAGAGGTTCTACTGGCGGCAGGGCAGGATGTGATCCTTGAAATCGACTGGCAAGGCGCGCAGCAGGTACGCCAGCAAATGCCCGAAGCGATGTCGATTTTTATTCTACCGCCCTCGCGGGACGAGCTAGAGCGCCGCCTGGCTAGCCGCGGCACCGATGAGCATGCTGTCATCGCCCGACGCATGCGCGATGCGGTAAGCGAGATGTCCCACTATCACGAATATGATTACCTCGTTGTCAACGATGACTTCACCACGGCGCTGCAAGAGTTGCAGTCATTGGTGATCAGCCGTCGCTTAAGTTGTGCGAGAATGAGCGAGAGTCATGCGCCGCTGTTGGCTGGGCTCTTGTCACAGGCGCCTAGGGTCGAGTAATCTATCTGGTCGTACTGTTAGTTTTAAATACGTTTTTTCGCTGGGTCGGCGCCGTTTTCAACTCTATAACGGCGTCGGCCCGGTTCCGTCATTACAGGAAGGCTCCCATGGCTCGCGTAACCGTTGAAGATTGTCTAGAAAACGTTGAAAACCGCTTCAAGCTGGTGATGATTTCCACCCAGCGCGCCCGTCAGCTGGCCCGCGGCTCGCGCGATGCCCTGCTGCCTTGGGAAAACGATAAGCCCACCGTGATGGCGCTGCGCGAAATCGCCGGCGGCTTGATCGATCACACCGTGCTGGATGAGCCTGTTGAAGCCGCTGTGCGTCCGCGTCCGGCGATGGCGCCGCATATCGACGACTAACGTTTCCAACGCACCGATAGAGGCGCGGTAGATGTTCACCATTGATGACCTGGCCGATCGACTTGGCGGCTACTTACCCTCGGATGAGATCCAGCAGGTCAAACGCGCTTTCTACTACGCCGAGCAGGCTCACGACGGCCAGCGGCGTCGTTCGGGCGAGCCTTATGTCACCCATCCACTAGCGGTGGCGAACATACTTGCCAATATGCACATGGACCATCAAAGCTTGATGGCCGCCATGCTGCATGACGTTATCGAAGATACCGGTGTTTCCAAACACGCTTTGGAAATGCAGTTCGGTAAACCAGTGGCAGAGCTGGTGGATGGGGTGTCGAAGCTGACCCAAATCACCTTTGAAGACAAAGCCGTCGCCCAGGCGGAGAACTTTCAGAAAATGGTGCTGGCGATGTCGCGGGATATTCGCGTCATCATCGTCAAGCTTGCCGACCGGCTACACAACATGCGTACGCTTGGCGCGCTGCGCCCGGATAAAAAGCGCCGCATTGCTCGGGAAACCCTGGAAATTTACGCTCGTATCGCTGGGCGGCTGGGTATTAATACTATCCGCGTTGAGCTAGAAGATCTCTCCTTCCACGCGATTCATCCCATGCGGTCTGAGCGTATTAAGCGCGCGGTGGCTAGCGCACGCGGGCATCGGCGCAGCGCTATGCGCCAAATTCAATCTTCGCTACAAAAAAGCCTGGACGACGACGGGCTCAACGGCACGGTCATTGGTCGGCAAAAGCATCTTTTGTCGATCTACAAAAAGATGCGCGACCAGCGCAAGCCCTTTGCTGAAATCATGGACGTGTTTGGGTTTCGCATTATCACCGAAGACGTGGCCAGCTGTTACCGTATTTTGGGTGTTGTACATAATCTTTATAAGCCCGTGCCGGGTCGCTTTAAAGACTATATTGCGATACCCAAAGCCAATGGCTACCAGAGCCTGCATACCACCCTGTTTGGTTCCCGCGGTATGCCGATCGAAGTGCAGATACGTACCCGCGAAATGGAAGCCATGGCCAATAACGGCATCGCCGCCCATTGGCTTTACAAGGCGGGGCAGACCTCGCACCCGATTGCCGAGGGCAGTCACGCCCGCGCCCGCGCCTGGGTGAAAGGGCTGTTGGAAATGCAGCGCCACGCTGGCGATTCGTTAGAGTTTATCGAACACGTTAAAAACGATCTTTTCCCCGACGATATCTACGTTTTTACGCCTAAAGGCGACATTATGGAGCTGCCGCAGGGTGCTACCGTCATCGATTTCGCTTACACCGTGCACACGGATATCGGTAATAACTGCATCGCTTGCCGTATTGACCGCCATTTGGCGCCGCTCTCGACGCGCTTAGAGAGCGGCCAGACGCTGGAAATCATTACCGCCCCCGGGGCGAAGCCTAATCTTGCTTGGCTTAACTTTGTATCCACGGCCAAAGCGCGCTCGGCTATCCGTCATGCGCTGAAACATCAGCAGCAGACCGAGGCGATCATGCTAGGGCGTCGCTTGCTCAACAAAGCGCTGGCGCCCTTTAATACCAGCCTGGAAGAGCTTGATGAAAGCGCCCTTCAACGCGCTTTTAAAGAGTTGGATGTGTCTTCCGAAGACTCTTTGCTGGAGTCGCTGGGGCTTGGCAACCGCATGACTCACGTGGTGGCACGTCGGTTAGTCGAGGCGGCGCACGGAGATGCCTATGAACACTCGGCGTCTGACGACGGTAGCAAAGCGGTAGTGATTAGCGGTAGTGAAGGCATGGTGATCAACTTTGCCCGCTGCTGCCATCCGTTGCCGGGCGACGCCGTGGTGGGGCATCTTTCGACGGGCAAAGGCCTGGTGGTGCATCGCGCCGAGTGTAAGAACGTTGTTGATAAGAGCTTTGCCGATAAAAGCGACCCCGATAAGCTCTTCGCGCTGGAATGGTCAGACACCATTGACGAAGATTTCCCGGTCGCGCTGCGCATTGAGATCGAGAGTCGTCGTGGGTTGGTCGCAGAGCTTGCCGGTCTGGTCACCGATGCCGATGCCAATATCGAGCGTATTGGCATTGAAGAGCGCGACGCCCATCTTTCGACGGTGAATCTGACCCTGGCAGTCAAAGGGCGCGTACACCTGGCGGGGATTATCAAACGTATCCGTAATCTTCCCAACGTCGGCAAAATTACCCGGCTCGCTAATTAATACTACACACTATCACCCACTGCAGGAGCGAGACATCGCATGAGCAATAAGGCTGTTATCAATACCAGCAAAGCCCCCGCGGCGATTGGCCCCTACTCCCAGGCGATTAAAGCAGGTAACACGGTGTATCTCTCTGGTCAGATACCGTTGGACCCAGCGACCATGGCGATTGTCTCTGAGGACTTTGAAGCCCAGGCCCGCCAAGTCTTCACCAACCTGCAAGCGGTGTGTGAAGAAGCGGCGGGCTCGCTCAGCGATGTCGTTAAGCTGAATCTGTATCTGGTGGACTTGGATAACTTTGCCATTGTTAACCAGGTCATGGAGGAGTTCTTCACTGCCCCTTTCCCTGCTCGCGCTGCGGTGGGTGTGAGAGCGTTGCCCAAAGGCAGTCAGGTTGAAGCAGAAGCGGTGATGGTTATCGGCGACTAAGCCTTATTAACATCGAGAAAGCCTCCCGCTTTTAATACCTGGGCATACCCCTCGCGGTAGGTAGGGAAGCGGAATTGATAACCAGTGTCAATGATGCGCTGGTTATCGCAACGCTTACTGGTACGGCGACGTAAAGGCGATTGCATGGTGTCGGTAGCGTCTACTTTCAGCTGCTGGGCTAACCACATCATGACGTTATGCATGGTGACGGGTTCGCAATCGCTGCCCAGGTAGATATCCGCCAGCGGTTTGCCGCTCTCTTGGCAACGGATCAAGTGGGCGATAATACCGGTGCAATCATCGCGGTGAATGCGGTTGGAGTAAATCACCGGGGTGATGGCAGCCACGCGGCCTTCGGCAACCTGATGAATTAGCCGATCACGGCCCGGGCCATAAATCCCTGAGAAGCGAATAACCGTGCCGGGAAGCGGGTGATTGATCAACGCTTGCTCGGCTTCACACATCAGTTTCCCCGAGAAGCTTGAGGGGTCGGTGGGGCTCTCTTCGTTGACCACTTCGCCTTCCTGCTGGCCGTGCACGCTGGTCGAAGAGACAAAAAACACCCGCCGGGGCGGCGTTTTGTGCTGCTCCATCACGTTCAGCACGCGCTTTAAGCCGTCGGGGTAAGCGCTTTGATAGGCGCTCTCTTCAAAATGATCAGCGCTGACGGTATAAACCACATAGTCGGCTTGGGGAAGGCTGGCAGCGCCGGCGTCGTCAAGATCGTTTAAATCCAGCTTTAGCGGTTTGATGCCGGTACCCTCTAAGGGCTCCACGTTGCGACGTAATCCGATGACATGGTGCCCTTCTTCCAGCAATTCGCGCCCAAGGTTGATCCCAATATCGCCACAGCCGATAATCAGTACGGTTAGTTTCACCGTGCTCACTCCTCTTGATTAATATTCCCTATTAGATACATAGTCTCTACCAAATATGACATTGTCGGTTTAGAACACGTCAATTGAGATGAGCGTCGGCAGAGCCCGTTTGTCCTTTTCCATCCCGCTGACTGTCATGATGCTGGGTTCTTCGTACAAGCCCCAGTTACGTACAAAACACTGTCACAAGCAGCTACGAGAGGATGCCACTGGCACCGTTATGACTTTAACAGAACTTCGCTACATCGTAACCCTCGCCCAAGAACGCCACTTTGGCCGCGCGGCAGAGCGTTGTCATGTCTCTCAGCCTACGCTCTCGGTGGCGGTGAAAAAGCTGGAAGATGAGCTCGAGACACCGCTGTTTGAGCGTTCCAAGTCCACCGTGCAGGTTACCCCGCTGGGCGAAAAAATCGTTGCTCAGGCCCAGCGTGTACTGGAGCAGAGCAGCCTGATTTTTGAACTGGCTAGTGCGGGTAAAGACCAGTTGGCTAACCCGCTGCGCATTGGCGCAATTTATACGATTGGGCCCTACCTATTTCCCCATCTTGTGCCTGCTTTGGCGACCGCGGCCCCGCAAATGCCGCTGTATATTGAAGAAGGCATGACCGGCACGCTGCGCGCCAAATTAAGAAGCGGCGAGCTGGATGTGATCATTGTCGCGCTGCCGTTTACCGAAACCGATGTGGTCACCAAGCCGATCTACGACGAAGCCTTTGAAGTGTTAATGCCTGCCAACCACCGCTGGGTGGAGCGCGAAGCGATCAATAAAGAGGATTTGCTGGAGGAGCGCCTTCTGCTGCTTGGCGAAGGCCACTGCTTTCGGGATCAAATTCTGGAAGCCTGCCCGGCGATTATCCAAAAGCTCAATAGCCCCAACAATACGTTGATTGCCGAAGGTGGATCGTTGGAAACTATCCGCCATATGGTGGCCTCGCGGCTGGGTATCACCGTGCTGCCGCAGTCGGCGCTGGGCACCGACCAATACGAAAATGCGATGCTGGTCAGCAGGCCCTTTGTGGACCCGGCGCCGTCGCGCACCGTGGCAATCGCCTGGCGGGCGAGCTTTCCTCGGCCCAAAGCCATTGAGGCGCTGATTCAGGCGATCAGCCACTGTCGCCAACCTGCCAAAGCCGTGAAAAGCGCCCCATGAGCGAGCTCTCCGCGCCGATAACCGCGCTGAAGGGCGTGGGCGAAGCGCTGGCGCTAAAACTTGGCCGGTTGGGGATTGAGCGGGTGAGCGACCTGCTGTTTCACCTGCCGCTACGTTATCAGGACCGCACGCGGCTGACGCCCATTGGCCTACTGCGTGCCGGGCAAGAAGCCGTGATTGAGGGCGAAGTGACCGCCTGCGACGTAGTGAAAGGGCGCCGCCGCAGCCTGCTGGTGCGCCTGCGCGATGCCAGCGGTATCTTGAGCCTGCGCTTTTTTCACTTCTCACCGGCCCAGCAACAGCAGATGCGCCCCGGCGCAATATTGCGCGCCTTTGGCGAAGCGCGGTCCGGGGCGACGGGGTTAGAGATTTATCATCCCGAATACCGGCTCAGCGGTGGCAGTGAAACCCCGGTGGAGGAGTACTTCACGCCCATTTACCCCACCACCGAGGGCTTGAACCAGTCGCGGCTTCGCGCTCTGGCGCAGCAGGCGCTGGGGTTACTGGACAACGCCCCCGAGGCGTTGCCCGATGTAATACCCGATGCCCTGCTTCAACGCTTTCAGCTGCCGGGCTTGCACGCTAGCCTGCACTTGCTCCACCAGCCGCCGCCCGATGTGAATATAGAGCAGTTGACCAGCGGCCAGCACCCGGCCACGCGGCGGCTGGCGCTGGAGGAGCTGCTCGCCCACCAACTAAGCCTGCGTGAAGTTCGCTTGCGTATTCAGGCGGATGGCGCACCGACGTTACCCTCCGGACGCAGTTTACAGGCGCGCTTTTTGGCCCAACTACCGTTTGCCTTAACCGGTGCCCAGCGCCGCGTGTTGGAGGAAATCAGCCACGATTTAAGTCGCCCGGCGCCGATGCTGCGGCTGATCCAAGGCGATGTCGGCTCGGGGAAAACCGTGGTCGCCGCCATGGCCGCGCTGAGCGCCCTGGCGGGCAATTGCCAGGCGGCGATCATGGCACCCACTGAAATCCTCGCCGAGCAGCACTACCGCTCGTTTAAAGCCTGGTTTGAGCCACTGGGTATCGAAGTGGCGTGGCTGGCGGGCAAGCTCAAAGGCAAGGCACGGCTGGATGCCAAGGCGGCGATTGCCGACGGCCGCGCGCGCATGGTGGTGGGCACCCATGCGCTGTTTCAGGATGATGTGCACTTCCAGTGTTTAGGGTTAGCGATTATTGACGAGCAGCACCGTTTCGGCGTGCACCAGCGCTTGGCGCTGCGTGAGAAAGGCGAGGCGGGCGGGCTCACCCCGCACCAGTTGATCATGACCGCCACGCCGATTCCGCGCACCCTGGCCATGAGCGCCTACGCGGATCTGGATGTTTCCGTGATCGACGAGCTTCCCCCCGGCCGCACACCGGTAAAAACCGTGGTGGTGCCCGACGAACGCCGACCGGAAGTGGTTGAACGCATTCGACTGGCCTGCAGCGAAGGCCGTCAGGCGTACTGGGTGTGCACGCTGATTGACGAATCCGAGGTGCTACAGTGCCAGGCCGCCGAGGTTACCCGTGATGAGCTAACCGTCGCGCTGCCCGAGCTGGCGGTGGGCTTGGTTCATGGGCGCATGAAGTCGAGCGAGAAAGCCGACGTGATGACCGCCTTCAAAGCGGGCGAGCTGGATTTGCTGGTGGCTACCACGGTGATCGAGGTCGGGGTGGATGTACCCAACGCCAGCCTGATGATTATCGAAAACCCCGAGCGCCTGGGACTTTCCCAGCTTCACCAGCTGCGCGGCCGGGTAGGACGCGGCAGCACGGAAAGCTTCTGTGTGTTGCTCTACCATCCGCCGCTGTCGAAAAGCTCCCGCCAGCGTTTGGCGGTCATGCGCGAAACCACCGACGGCTTCCGCATCGCCGAGAAAGACCTGGAAATCCGCGGCCCTGGCGAAGTGCTCGGCACCCGCCAAACCGGCCTTGCGCAGATGAAAATTGCCGATCTGGAACGCGATGCCGATTTACTGGAACGCGTCAGCGCCATGGCGCAAACGCTGCAGGGCAACCCCGACGTCACCGCCGTTCTGGTACGCCGCTGGCTTGGCGAAGCGGCAGGACGCTATGGGCAGGTGTAGATAATGTAAGGGTTGCTACCATTGACCTTAAGATTTCAGTGGTACCGTTGGTATTGCGCAAAGGCCGATATGACGACCCTGGCCATCGTACCGGTAACGGGTGCCGTTTAATTGACCGAGGCGGTTATCGGATAGCGCTTGTTGGTCATCTAACCGATTGTCCGCCGCGTCCACAGAGTAGCGGTGGGCATTATCGCCATGCTGGCTGTAAGCAATCACATTGGAGGCGGGATCACCTTCCTAATAGCAAAGCTATTAATGCTGGGATTAGTATGACTTTAGTTATTGTCACGATATTCTCCTATTTAACCCTTGCTCTATGAAGGGTACAGCGATAAGGGCGAACCACACTCTCAGTGCATTCTAATCCTTCAGGCATATCATCAGGTGCCGGTGGGTAGGGCTCTTGATCCAAAGGAATCCATTGTGGGTAACTATCTAAGTACTCAATTTCCCCTTCCCCTGCGTCATTGTCATAGGTGGCTTTAGTGCACATGATATGGTCATCCGGTAAGCAGTCACCATAGACTCTGCACTTTAAATCTCCATCTACACGCCCCCAAAAGGTGCTGTCATCATCAACTTGAGGGGGTCTTGGTGAGCCATTTGGGGAAGGCACCGTGCGAGAAAATCCACCTCTCAACCCCAGTGGATCCACCATCCCCGTCGGATTGGTCACATAGCCATACAAGTTCGTGCCGCCATTGAGCCCAATCGGATCCTGGCTAATATACCGCCCCTGCTGCGGGTCGTAATAACGGTGGCGGTTGTAGTAAAGCCCCGATTCTTCATCGTGCCATTGACCCTGGAACCGGATCGGTTGGGTGACGTTGCGCACGGCGCGTTGGTTATTGACCGTGGTCCAGTCGTCGGGCTCGGCGAGCCAGCGGGGTTGGCCGTTGGGGGTGACTAATTGCATGGGCGTGCCGAGAGCGTCGGTGATGTAGGCGCTGAGCGCTTGGCCTTGTTGGGTATCATCGCGCAGCATGGGCACAAAGCTGCCCGGCTCATAGACCACGGTGGTGCGCTGATTGTCGGTTTCTTCGCGCACGATTCATTCGAGTACTGTTACAATCAGTCGCGCTTTCAACTAAAACAGCAAAGCTTTCCTTTGCGGGTACTTTTTCGGTAAAGCATATTGGTTGGGTTAAAAGTTTTACACCCACCACTTATCGCTTACTATGATCGCTATTATTCTTTAAGGGATCTGATGGCTCCTTACCAAACCAAAATTTTATATTTCCAATGGTAATGAAAGCTATTCCAGTTAAAATACTTATAAGCATTATGAATTTACCAGATGCTTCAAATCCGAAGTCAGCTAGTTTGAATCCAAGCGCCGTAGCCATGAAAGCAACAGCGGCGATGATGGTCTCTTTTTTGATATTCCTATTCATTTTTTTACTCCCCGTCACATACGGTAGAGATACGGCAAAATTGAACTCCTGCAGCCCCACCTGCACCTACCCCCATAAAGCCTTTTGCGCCCCCTAAGCTGCCTTCGCCAAAATTAGCTGAGGCTCCGGAAGCTAGACCACTACCGCCTTGCATAAAAAATCCCCAGCTATCCGAGACGCCCGTTTCAACAGAATCATTAATCGACGCTCCGCCTGTGACCCCCGCTCCTGCATAAGAACCAAGACCAAATTTTGTACAAGCAGTTGTGACTAAACATGCATTTCCATTGGTATCTAGTTGCGTTCCTGTAGACAATGAGGTTCCAAAAACGCCCCCAAATATCTCTCCTCCTGCCTCCAATCCAGCAGCAACGACTTTGCTTTCTGGTCCTTGAGAAATTGCTGATCTGCTAACCATGTTGGACTGACTATAAGGTCCTCCGCCAAGCCCATAGACTCCCCTGAGACCAAGAGGGTCTACTTCTAAATTTGGCGCAGCCACATATTGATACAGGTTTTCACCTCCAGCCAACCCAATCGGATCCTGGCTAATATACCGTCCCTGCTGCGGGTCATAATAGCGGTGGCGGTTGTAGTAGAGGCCCGATTCTTCGTCATGCCACTGGCCCTGGAACCGGATCGGTTGGCTGACGTTGCGCACGGCGCGTTGGTTTTTGATTGCCGCCCAGTCGTCCGGTTCGGCCAGCCAGCGGGGTTGGCCGTTGGGGGTGACTAACTGCATCGGGGTGCCCAGGGCATCGGTGATATAGGCGCTGAGCACTTGGCCTTGTTCAGTATCATCAATACGCAGCATGGGCACAAAACTGCTCGGCTCGTAGACCACGGTGGTGCGCTGGTTATCGGTTTCTTCCCGCACGATGCGGTCACCGTCCCAGCCGTAGTGGGTGGTGGCCGTGGTGCCGTTGGTGTGGCGCACGGTTTTGCTGATGCGTCTGCCTAGGCCGTCGTAACGGTAAGTGGCCTCGCGGGTAGCCCCCAGCTCGCTGGCGTGGATCAGGTGCACTAAGCGATTGGCGGCATCAAAACCCAGGGTTAAGCGTTCACCGTTGGGCTGTTGGCGTTCGATCAGGTTGCCTGCGCCGTCGTAGCGATAGCGCGCCCCGTTGAGCTGGGTGAGGCGGTTATCAGGCAGCGCCTGCTGATTGTCTTGAGACTCTAACCGATTGCCTGCCGCATCCACGCTGTAGCGGTGGGCATGATCACCGTGCTGGCTGCCGATCAAGCGTCCGGCGGCATCAAAACTGTAGGCGATGACTTTTTCTGCTGGATCGCCTTGCAGGCTGCGGAAGCTCATCCGGCCCAGGGCGTCGTACTGGTAGTCCTGCTGGCTGGCGGCGTCTGGGCTGCGCAGGGTGAGATGGTCTAACTGGCCGAGGTGGGTATAACCGCGCTCTAAAATTAATGGCTGTGATTGCTCGCTACCGCTTAGGCGGCGCTGGGTCTCCCGGTGCAGGGCATCGGGTTCCAGGGCGACCTCCAGATCCAGGCCGGGGGCGCTCATACCGTGCAGGTGGCCGCTGCCATAGGTGTGCCAGTTAAACGCCGGCAGCTCGCCGAACTGACTGGCCTGGGGCGCACCGGTGGCAGTGAGCGTGTGCTGGTGTTGCCACTGCCAACCACTCTCGCCTGCTAGGCCCGCATGTTGCTGCTGTTCGCCGATTAAGCGCTGGGCGTGGTCGTAGCTGAAGGCCACTTCGCCATGATCGTTGGTGACGCTGAGTAGCTGACCATTGGCGCCCCATTGATATTGTTCACTGCTGGCCGGGGCGTGTTCGGTGGCGGGCAAGTGCCGGGCGGTGAGGCGGCCGGCTTCATCGTAATCGTAACGGGTGACCAGCGGCTGGCCGTCAGGGCCAGGGCGGTTGGCCTCAATGCGTTCGGTCAGTCGCCCGGCGTCATCGTAGCGGTACTGCTGCTCCCGTCCGTCGGGGCCGGTCTCGCTGGCTAAGCGATCCATCTCATCGTAAGCAAAGCGGTAGACGGCGCCGTTGCCCAGGGTCAGCTCGCTCAAGCGGCCAATGTCGTCGTAGGCGGTGAACTGTTGGCTGCCGTCGGCCTCGATACGCTGCACCGGGCGGCCGTGGTCATCAAAGAAGAACTGCTGCCGAAACCCTTGGGGGCCTTCCAGCTCTACCAAGCGACCAAGCGCATCCACATGATGGTGCCAATAGAGCCCGTCGGGAAGCTGGGTGGCAATGCGCCGGCCCATCTCGTCGTGCTGGGTGCGGGTGGTCTCGTTCAGCGCATTGGTGACGCTGGCCAGATAGCCGTGGCGATCAAACGCGTATTCAGTGCGCTGCTGAGAGCAGTCGATCTGGGCGGTAACTTGGCCCAGGGCGTTCCACTCACGCTGGTGGGTGGCCCCCACCGCATCGGTAATGGTCGTGGGGCGATCAGGCAAAGCATCGTCTTCGTAGGCAAAAGCGGTGGTGCCCTCCGGCCCGGTGACTTCCAGCGGATGGACAAACTCGTTGTGCTGAATCTGCCAGCGGCTGCCGTCGGGGTTTGCTTGGCCGCTATCGACGATATGTCTAAGATTGATGTGAGTCATTATGAAAGGCGCTCACTGCCACGCTACCGCCAAAGAAAACAGCATACGCCTTCCCTGACGAATGTTGAATGGAGCAACATCCGTGTTGCATTTATTGGTTGAGTCCAGGAATAGAACATGTCCATGTTGTTGATTGAGCGTAGGCCATATAGTGATTGTTCTATAAATCCTGTAGTTTACTGACAGCCTTCCAAACATAGACTGCGCATGTAATTACCATCACGTAGATTAAAATGATAGAAAAAGCTGTTTTTTTAAAAAAAACCTCTTCATCTACCGTTCCCCCTATTACAAATATGGTACAAAACATTGCCGAGTAAGCTAGCAAAGTTATGCTCTTCCCCAGGGTTTTTACATTTTCTTTTAGAAGTTTTGCCGCTAAAAAAACCAAGAATGAAATTATTATTAATATCAGGTCTATCACTTTCGACACTCCTCATTACTTTTTACATAACTATCAACTCCGCTGTAAGTTCCTATTGCTGCTGAGCCAGCTTCAATTGTTAGACCTGTCGCAGTTGCACTTTGATAAGCTGGAATAAAGTCTTCAGGTAAACTTCTAAATAGCTGAAAGGTTCCAGGCTTTTGTATGGGCCTTAGCAATCCACCGACAGAAGTGCCTAAATTCGCGCCATCGATAGCTAGATTGCCCCACTGCTCTCCCAACTGGTTGACAGCCGCTTCGCGTGCAAATCCCTTTCCACTCTCAGAATAACCCTCCTGAATATTGCTAATGCCTAGACCCGCAATAGGCGCGCCAACTATACAGCCTGCTACAGTTTCACAGAGGGCTCCTCCCAATAAAACCTGCCCGCCGCCACCCACGACAGTGGCTGTACGTGTGAGCACATCCATACCTTCATCCCGAATAAAGCGTGGAATCATTCTTGAGTGAAATTTGATAGTTTCCCAAGCACTCAACCCCAACGGATCCACCATCCCCGTTGGATTGGTCACATAGCCATACAAATTCGTGCCGCCGTTGAGGCCAATCGGATCCTGACTGATATACCGCCCTTGCCGCGGATCGTAGTAGCGGTGGCGGTTGTAGTAGAGCCCTGACTCTTCATCGTGCCATTGGCCCTGGAATCGGATCGGTTGGGTGACATTGCGCACGGCGCGTTGGTTTTTGATTGCCGCCCAGTCGTCCGGTTCGGCCAGCCAGCGGGGTTGGCCGCTGGGGGTGACTAGTTGCATCGGCGTACCCAGGGCGTCGGTGACGTAGGCGCTGAGTACCTGGCCTTGCTGGGTGTCATCAATACGCAGCATGGGCACAAAACTACCCGGCTCGTAGACCACGGTGGTGCGCTGGTTATCGGTTTCTTCCCGCACGATGCGGTCGCCGTCCCAGCCGTAGTGGGTGGTGGCCGTGGTGCCGTTGGTGTGGCGCACGGTTTTGCTGATGCGTCTGCCCAGGCCGTCGTAGCGGTAGGTGGCTTCGCGGGTAGCGCCCAACTCGCTGGCGTGGATCAGGTGCACTAAGCGATTCGCGCCGTCATAGCCCAGGGTTAAGCGTTCACCGTTTGGCTGTTGGCGTTCGATCAGGTTACCGGCGCCGTCGTAGCGGTAGCGCGCCCCGTTGAGCTGAGTAAGGCGGTTGTCAGGCAACGCCTGCTGCTGCTCTAACCGATTGCCCGCCGCGTCTACGCTGTAGCGGTGGGCGTGATCGCCGTGCTGGCTGCCGATCAAACGCCCGGCGGCATCGTAACTGTAAGCAATGACTTTGGAACCCGGATCGCCTTCGATGCTGCGGAAGCTCATCCGGCCCAGGGCGTCGTATTGATAGCTCTGCTGGCTGGCGGTGTCCGGGCTGCGCAGCGTGAGGTGATCCAGCTGGCCCAGGTTCGTATACCCGCGCTCCAGCACCAGCGGCTGATTGTGCGCACTGGCGCTGGTGCTGAGACGGCGTTGGGTTTCCCGGTGTAGGGCATCAGGTTCCAGGGCGATCTCAAGATCCAAGCCGGGGGCGCTTAGGCCGTGCAGGTGGCCGCTGCCGTAGGTGTGCCAGTTAAGCGCCGGGAGGTCGCCGAACTGGCTGGCCTGGGGCGCGCCGGTCGCCGTCAGGCTATGCTGGTGTTGCCAGCTCCAACTACTCTCACCTGTTAGGCCCGCATGTTGCTGCTGTTCGCCGATTAACCGCTGGGCGTCGTCGTAGCTGAATGTGACCTCGCCGTGGTCATTGGTAACGCTGATGAGTTGGCCGTTCGCACCCCACTGATAGTTTTCACTACTGGCCGGGGCGTGTTCCGTGGCGGGCAGGTGCCGGGCGGTGAGGCGACCGGCTTCGTCGTAGTCGTACCGGGTCACCAGCGGCTGGCCGTCGGGGCCTGTGCGGTTGGCCTCAATGCGTTCGATCAGTCGTCCGGCGTCATCGTAGCGGTACTGCTGCTCCCGTCCGTCGGGGCCGGTCTCGCTGGCTAAGCGATCCATCTCATCGTAAGCAAAGCGGTAGACGGCGCCGTTGCCCAGGGTGAGTTCGCTGAGGCGGCCCACGTCATCATAGGCGGTGAACTGCTGGCTGCCATCGGCCTCGATGCGCTGCACCGGGCGGCCGTGGTCATCAAAGAAGAACTGCTGCCGAAACCCTTGCGGGCCTTCCAGCTCTACCAGCCGCCCTAAAGAATCTACATGATGGTGCCAGTAGAGCCCGTCGGGAAGCTGGGTGGCAATGCGCCGGCCCATTTTGTCATGCTGGGTGCGGGTGGTCTCGTTCAGGGCGTTGGTGACACTGGCCAGATAGCCGTGGCTGTCATAGGCGTACTCGGTGCGCTGCTGAGAACAATCGATCTGGGCGGTAATCTGACCCAGGGCGTTCCACTCACGCTGGTGGGTAGCCCCGCCCGCATCGGTGACGGTGGTCGGACGGTCGGGCAGGTCGGTATTGTCGTAGGCGAAGGCGGTGGTGCCTTCCGGCCCGGTGACCGCCAGCGGATGGCCGAGGTCGTTACGTGTGATCTGCCAGCGCTGATCGTCAGGGCCTTCGATGCTCACCGGCTGGCCGAGAGCATCCCGCTCAATGACCCAGCGGGTGCCGTCCGGGCCGGTCTGGGCGATCACCTGGCCGTGGTCGTTCCGTTCAATCAATGCCTCGTGACCCAACGGATCCACGGTGGCTACTTTGAGACCGGCACGGTCATAGCGGAACTCAATACACGAGCCGTCGGCGCGGGTGTGGGCCGTCCAGCGGCGACCGGGGCCGCTGCCCACAAAGTGGTAGCGCTCCTCCCGGCCCAGACTGTCGGTGACCAGGGTGTGATCGACATGATACGTATAAGAGCGCGCCAGGCCACCGGCTTCCTGCTGGCCCACCACGCGGCCATCCGGGGCGTGGCGATCCCAGCTGTAGTGGGCTTCCATACCCCCAGATACCCGGTGGGCGGTGAGCATATGGTCTTGCCACTCGAACTCGCGCACCACCTCGCCGTGGCGTTGGCGTACTGCAATCAGGTCACCGGCGGGGCTAAACGAGTAGCGCACCAGCCAGTCGTCCGCTGCTTCGCCGCCGTGGGCTCGCACCAGCTTAATGCCGGTCAAGCGTTGCCCGTTATCGCCCTGCATGGCGGGTAACAGGGCATCGTAGACCAGCTGGTAGTGGCGCTGGGCGCTGTCGATCACCCGCACCAATAGCTCACCCTCCCAGCGGTACTGGGTGGCATAGCCGTTGCGGTCGCGCTCTTCGATTAAGGGCCAGCGGGCAGGGTTATCTCTTGAACTATCACCTGAAGGCGTACCCGAGGTGGTCGCCGTATCTGCTGGATTGGGAGAGGCTGGGCTGGCAAACACATAGTAAAGCCCGCTGGCGTCGCTTAACACGATACGTTCGGGATCCTGGCGCAGCGCCTCATCCAGTGCTTGCCAGCGGGGCGCGTGACTCTCTTCATCGGCTGAAGCGCCCCCACGGCGGATCCACAGCTGTTCGGTAGGCGAGAAGCGCGCCTGACCGGGGGCCAGTGGCCCAAAGGTAATCGCACGGCCCTGGGCATCGTGGACAATACAGGCATCATCGTTAAGGGTGATGGAGAGGCTTTCGCCGGGTACCGACCAGCCCTGACCGAGTACCCCAATTCGCCCGTCACTGGAGAGATAACCCCGGCTAAACACAAAGGGTCGGGGCGCAGGTAGCGCAAAATCGGTCTCCGCGGGCAGCAGCTTGGCGCCCAAGAGTGGATTAACCGGGCTGCCCACCGCGGGTTGGCAGGCGCTGCAGTCGTCGGCTAAGCCGTCGGTGATATCGATATCGTCCAGCGCTAACGGCGTGGCGGCGGTGATATCGCTGCTGAGCAGTGGGGTCTGGTGCGGTTCGAGGGTGACGTCCTCGCTCTCCTCGGGCTCGGCCTCCCCGGGTAAGCGGGGCAGCACAATGGCGTGGCCCTGGCCGCGCCCGGGGCTGCCGCCGGAGTTGATCTTGACCTGGGGGCCGACAATGGTCACCCCGCCAGGGTCGAGCTTGATAAAGCTACCCCCGGCTTTCAGGGTGATCTCGCTGCCTGCTTCCAACACGATCTGGCTGCCCGCCTTGTGGTGCAGCTCGCGGCCGATCTCGACCAGTTGGGCTTCACCGTAGACCTCATGGCGGGTTTGATCCACCTGGAGGTGGTCATCGCCCTTGATCTGGGTGTATCGCTTGCCGTGTACCGTCAGGTGATCGTCGTTGTCGATCTCACTGAGGCGGTTGCGATGCAGCTTGAGGTGGCTGTCCCGGCGGATCTCCTCGGTGCGGTCGTTAAGCGTCAGTAGCTCCAGGTCTTTCTGAGCATGCAGCCAGATCTGCTCCTGGTCGGTGGCGTCCTCAAAGCGCAGTTCGTTAAAGCCTGCTGACTTATGGCTTTGGGTACGGATCACCGTGCGGGTCTTATGCGCCGGCAGCGGGTAGGGCGGGGTATTCACCGCGTGGTAGGTGCGTCCGGTAATCAGCGGCTGATCGGGGTCGCCCTCTAAAAACGAGACAATGACCTCATGGCCGATCCGGGGGATCGCCATGCTGCCGTAGCCACCGCCTGCCCAGCCCTGGGCGACCCGTACCCAGCAGCTCGCCGTCTCGTTGGGTTCGGCATAACGATCCCAGGGAAACTGCACCTTGACCCGGCCGTGTTCGTCGCAGTAGATCTCTTCGCCTTCGGGGCCGACCACAAAGGCCACCTGGGGGCCATCGACGCGCGGCTTGGGGTTGGGCACCGGGCGGAAGGTCTGATCCCGGGGCATGATCACCACCTCGTTATGGTAGCGGGTCATCAGCTCGCCTGCTTGCGCGGCGCTGGCCCCCCCATTGTTACTGTCATAGCCTCCCCGTGCCATGCCGTCCTCTTCCAGGGCCTGGGGCTGCTCGCCGTGGTGTACCACAGAGACCACCTGCCAGGCACGGTTAAGGCTATCGATATCGTGGTCGGTGAGGGTAAAGCAGATGCCGGGGGCGAGTTCCGGTAGGTCACTCTCGGCCTCAGCGGTGGTGGCGTCGGCGCGCAGGGACTCTAGCCGGTGGCGGGTGAAGGGCTTGCCGGAGGCGTCCTTCTTATAACGGCCGGGGTAATCAAAGTGCTCGTAATCCTCTCGCTGGGCGTGTTCGCCCAGGTTGGGAGCGTGGTGTTCGTGTCGTTGGGCGTAAGCGGGGTTTTTAAAGGTGTAGTCTTTGAGCATCGCCGAGGCGGGGCGCACGCGGCTGGCCTGACGCAATTTACGCAGGTGGCGTCGGGGCGGCGTGCCCCCGGCGCGGCCGTGGTAGGTGCGCTCACCCACGCTGGGCAGCACCACCGTGGCATCGGCAAACACCAGCTGGTGCTTGCCGCCCTCGGCGTTCTCGAACTCATGGAAATAGAAGCAGCCCTCTTCGGCGGCTAAACGCTCGATAAAGGCTAAGTCGGTCTCCCGGTACTGCACCAAATACTCACGATCAAGGGGCGTGCGGATGGTGGCAAAGCCGATATCGATGAGGCTGCGCTCATTAGCGAGGGTACTGATGGCGTCAAACGGCGAGGTGTCCTGAAAGATCCGCGAATTATGGCGCAGCGATAGCCGCCACAGCGCGGGACGAATCTCCACCCGATAGAAGCTGCGACGGTGCCCCCTATCGCCGCGGTGCAGCTCACTTATAATGCCATGCACGCGGCGTAGCGGCTCGCCGTCTTGCCAAATGGTCAGGGTGGCATTTTGATCCAAGCAGTCGCTGGGCGACAGGTCGTGGGTGCGGCTGGCAAACTCAACCGAGAGCGCAAACGGCTCAGACAGGGCCTCACGATGGGTAAAGCGCACCACGGCGGTGTCATCGGCCCCGGGTAGGGTCAGGGTAAATTGCAGGCCGGTATTATCCGCCATCGCGCCGCTCCTTGGACCATTGCCAGTAAATGAGAAGCGGTCAGAATAGCGAGCGGGGGCCAGAGAGCAAGGCCTGAAGGGCAAGTGACAGCGATCTCTTACGCGTGTAAGAGGTCGCTTACAAGATTTTAAGCCATGGCTTACAAAAAGGCGGCTTGTACACGTAGCTTAAGTGGTGTGCGCTGTGAAAAGGGGCGCGTTTAACTGGCTAAACTGAATGCTGATGTCTATCTAACGCAGGTGTCAAATTTTGCGATGTGCTGACTAACCGATTAGCGGCCTCGCCCAGCGGGGCTAGCTGTTCGGTAATCAGGCGCAGCTGACTTTGGATAGGGCGGTAGAGCGTCATCATTGGGTCGTCCGCGGCTACCGCGTTCTGCCCTTCCAACTGGACCAATAGTTGAGTGGCTTGGTCCGTTAACGGCTCAACCGGCTGGCGCTGTTTTAACCGTTCAGCGATTAGGCCCAACAGCTCACCAATGCGTTTTGCTACCGGTATCAATGTGGCATCGTCTTCATCGTCAGCCAGCTGGTGACGGTGGGCGCCCAGCGCAGAAAGGTGGCTTAGCAGAGTGTTTGAGAGCACCAGAAAGCGCAGGCCATTGTCGGCGTCCTGCTTACGGTAGTGCCCCGGCTCGTGGAGCATATTGGTCAGCAGCGTAGAGAGCGCTGCGTCGGCGTTATGGGCATTACGCCGTGCCAAACGGTAGGCTAAGTCATCTTGCTTGCCTTCCTCGTATTGGTGAATAATTTCTTCAAGATAGCGGCGATGGTTGTTCAGCGCGTTGGATGCCTCGCGATATAGCCTGCGCCCCTGCCAGTCGGGCAGAATAAAAAACACTGCTAAGCCCGCGATCAACGAGCCAATCAGGGTATCGAATAATCGGGGTAAGATTAGGTCATAGCCGTCGCCCACCTGGTTAAAGCTACACAGCACCAGCAGCGTGATGGACGCGGTAGCGATCACGTAGTGTTTCTCACGATTGGCAAAGAACGACACCCCGGCGGCCACGGCGATCATGCTTTGTACCAGCGGATGGGGAAACAAGCTGATTGATGCCCAGCCCACCACCAAGCCCAATACCGTGCCCATAATCCGCTGTGATAAAAAGCGCCGCGTGGTGGCAAAATTAGGGCGACAAACGAACAACGTGGTGAGCAGAATCCAAAAGCCCTGCGCGGGGTCGATCCACTGCATGATCCCGTAGCCGGTCATTAGCGCAATAGAAAGTCGCACTGCGTGGCGAAACGTGGGGGAACCAAGCGTAAAGTTCAGGCGTACCCGCTTCCAGGCTTCCAGTAAATTCGATGGCGAACGGTCAAAAAGAGCGCTGTCGCGCCGCTCATCGCTGACGCTGGGATTGTGGGCACTGGCCAGCTGGCTTTCCAGGGTGGCTAGATTCTCTGCCAGCGCGCTCAGCGGGTACAGCAGCGGGCGCCACTCGGGTTTGCCCCGGTCACGCAGGTTCTCTATGGAGGCGTGCAGGTCGGCCAGCGCCTCTTCGCTCTGCTGGTGATCAAACGGGCGATTGAGCAGCAGGGATTTGGCCAGCTGGCGGCAGGAGCGCCCTTGTTGATCCAATAGTCGCTGGCAGCGGAACAGCACATCGTGGTGGAAAAAGGCTTTGCTGAGCGCGCTATACGGGTAATGGGTAGAGCTGGCGCGTTCATGAATATCCTGGGCAATAAAATAGATGCGCAGGTAACGGTTGAGCTTGCGGTCGCCGCGCTGGCCTTCCAGGCGTCTGAAAATCATCTCTTTGGCTTGGTTAAGCGCCGCCACAACCTTGCCGTTCTGGCGTGCTAGGGCCACCCTGCGTGCTTCCACATCGACACCGCGCACCGGTTCAAACAATGCTGATTTCAAAATCAGAAACTCGCCCAGCGCCTTGTATACCCGCGCCATGCTCTGTTTGACTGGCTGGCGCGAAAATAGCGCGCACCACAGCACTGAAATAAGCCCGTACCAGACGGCCCCCGCCAGCAGCAACAACTGACGCGCGGCCACGTCTTCATCCACCCCGCCGTGTTGTTCAATATTGATCATTGAATAGATCGACAGAATCAGCGTACCAGAGGCGATAGTGGCGTAACGCTGACCGATAGCGCCGAGCATGATCAGGCAAAAGGTCGAAAGCCCTAGTCCCACTACAAACAGCCACGGCCATGGAAACAGCCACTGCACAATAAAAGACGCCGAGGTAAAACATACCAGTGTTACCAGTAGGGCCTGCAAACGCCCCTGCCAGCTGTCGTCAGTTTCAGACAGGGCGCAGGCGATAATGCCCAGAAATAGCGGAATGACCAGCGCCACATCGCCCATTAAGCCGCTAAACAGCAACGCACCGCTGAACGCGATAAAAACGCGCAGGCTGTAGGCGAATTTATCCAGGGTCCAAAGGCGCCGCAGCGGCAAAGATAGGGGCATAGAAGCTCTTATAGGTGATTATTAGACTTTAGTATAAGGGCTTAGTATAGAGGGTTTGGGCTTGGTTTGTCTTTAAGTAACGCTAGAAAGAAAGCCGTGAAGATTGGGTGAAACGCAAAGCATGTTGAATCCCCCGCCACGCTGTCGTGGCGGGTGGAGACTACAAATACTTGAGTAGCCGTTGCAGCTTGTTCATATCGGCGGAATCACCCACTAACCGCACGCTGCCGTTCATCATACCGTCAAGAAACGCCTGCTGGGTTGGCTTTTTGAGGACTTTCAAGGCGGTATCCTGATCGCGGAAGCGCAGCTCAAGATCTAAGTCGACGGGCAGCCCTTTACCAGTGCTAATACCTTTCGGTGTCATCCGGTAGTGGCGGGCAATACTTAGATCTTCTGTGGCAATCCCCCAGTCCAGGCCGCGCATTCGTTCTAACTGTTCACGAAAGCGCGGTTTGCGGCGCAAGGCACGTTTGAGCAAAAAGCCCAGCAGCCACAGCGTCAGCTTGAGTTTCATTAGGAAACGGCGTCCTTAAGTGCTTTGCCTGGCTTGAAGGCAACGTTTTTGCTGGCCGGAATTTGTAGCGGGGCACCGGTTTGCGGGTTTTTGCCAGTGCGCGCCGCGCGCTCGCGCACGGTAAAAGTGCCAAAGCCGATCAGAGCAACGTCTTCACCCTTGGAAACACTATTAGTGATTTCATCCAGAATAACATTCAGCACTTGGCCCGCTTTGTCTTTGGACAAGTCGGCACTTTCAGCGATAGCAGCAGCGAGTTCAGGTTTGCGCATAAGGAATCTCCCTTGATTAATTATCGAACGTTAAACACATGCATGTTGTTGGGCACGACACCACGATTAGGTTAGCGTCTCTAGCCTAGTCGTGAACGCGGCGAAAATCAGCCTAGCAGCGCAGGTGCCGCTCTGGAAAGCTCCACTTTCCTTCTCACGCAGCTGCCTGTCAACGCAAAACCAATCAAACGTCCGTATTTATCTTCGGCTAAGGCACTGAAATTACCGTCTTCGCCTTCAATCCGCCAGTGTTCTGGCGTGGTTTTTGGCGGGTAAGCGACCACTGGCAGCAGCGGGGTTTTAACGATAACGGGCCAAGCGCCAAAGTTGACGGGGGTTGGCGTGCCAGCCAGGGTAGCCGCCAGCGCCTTTGCACTCGCTTGTAGCGGCTGTACGTACATGGCATTCACGCCGTCCACGCAGGCCACATCGCCCAGGGCGTAGATGTCGGGGTGCGATGTGCGTAGCTGACGGTCGACCTCAACGCCGCTTGCCGATACCGTTAAGCCTGCTGATTCGGCTAGCGCTGTCCGCGGGGCTAGACCGGTGGCCATCAGCACGACGTCAGCATCGAGCGTATCGGCATTATCCAACGTTAATGCCACACCGTCGTCGCTGCTTGGTGCTATTGAATCAATCGTGCGGCCTAAGTGGAGACGGATGCCTGCCTCGCTGAAAGCATCGCCTAAGGCATTACCCAATGGCGGCGGTAGCAGGCGGGGAAGCAGCGTCGCTTCAGGGGCAACGACGCTAACCTGGTGGCCGCCGGTGTTGAGGTCGTTGGCAAATTCACAGCCAACGAGACCCGCGCCAATAATCGCCACTCGACCCGGGTTGCCGCCTAAGGCGGTATGAAAGCGGCGGTAATCGTCTAGATCGTTGATGGTAAAGCAACGTGGGGCCACGCTAGGGTCGATACTGAAAGGCACCCGTGGCGCCGCGCCGGTGGCTAGTACCAAGGTGTCGTAGCGCAGGCGATCACCGCCTAGCGCTTGGCTGTCGCTAAGAAGAACGGTTTTGTTATCCACATCCAGTGCGTTTGCCTGGGCGTGGATAACAACGCGGGCATCTAGCTCTTCGCCCAGTTGAGCGGCATTTCGTTGAGCCAGCTTGTCGGGTTTCAAGTCCTTGGCAAAGCCGGTGGACAGCAGTGGTTTGCTGTAATCGTCACCGCTGTCGGCGCTAATCAGCGTTATTGTACGTTGCTCACCCAGTCGGCGAAGCGCGCGCGCAAGACCGACCCCCGCCATGCCCGTGCCTATAATCACCAGCGCAGCGTGAGACATTGAAGATACCTTATTCGTTGACGTTCTCTGGGTCGTTGACGTCTTCTGGGTATAGGATGCTGACATGCAGACACCAAAAAGGGACGCTAAAAAAAGCGCGGGAACAAAAGCCTACCAATGCCCCATGTTACACTAGCTGCTCCGTTTATTGTCTTGGAGAACTCGGTGACGCCTGCTGCTTTTCGGCAACCGCCGCTATTTCCGCGTTGGCGCCCCATTCACGCTGCGCGGCCAGCAATGAGCAGCGCTTGGTGGCAGTGGGTGGCCTCAACCGACTCATTGACCGCTCGCTTAATCGCCGCTGGGAATGGAAAATCTTTTCGTGTGCGGGTGTTACGCCAATGCATCGGCTTGCCGCAGCGCGACGAAGCGTTAGCACTTAGTCTTGCGCCCCGCCGCTATGCCTGGCTACGGGAAGTAGCGCTGTGCCTAGATGAAACGCCTTGGGTGGTGGCTCGCTCGGTCGCCCCGCTTGCGCAGCTAAAGGGCCAGCGTTTGGAGCGCCTGGGCGAACGCTCGCTAGGCAGCTGGCTATTTCGCCAGCCAGGTGTGGTGCGCGGGCCGCTGGAAGTAACGACTCACTCTCCCTCGTTTGCTAGCGTTAGCGGTATACAAAACGACTGCGCTTGGGGCCGTCGCTCCGTTTTTTATCATGGCTCTAAGCACGGCTATCAACACGGTGGCCTGTCACTATTAGTGCAGGAGTTCTTTTTGCCGGCGATGACGGATGACCTTGGTCTGCCTTCGCGCTAAAGTCGTTGAATTATAGTGTCTCATTTCGAGAGGTAAGCATGGATCGTTCACTGCTGCGGCCGAAGGGATTTGCTCGCGTGGCTGATTTTCTACACTTAATGCGCTTAGACCGACCCATTGGCACCTGGCTGCTGATGTGGCCGACGCTGTGGGCCCTGTGGATTGCTGCGGATGGAGTGCCCAAACGCAATGTGCTGCTGATTTTTATCGCCGGGGTGTATGTCATGCGCGCGGCGGGATGCGTGGTCAACGACTACGCCGATCGGCATTTTGATGGCCATGTGAAGCGCACTAAAAATCGCCCCCTGGCGACGGGGCGGATTAGCGAAACCGAAGCCCAGTCGCTGTTTGCCGCCTTGGTGGCCGCTGCCTTTGTACTGGTTTTACTGACCAACTGGTTTACCGTTTTGCTCTCGCTGGGCGGCGTCGCGCTGGCGATTATTTATCCGTTTATGAAGCGCTACACCCACTTCCCGCAGGTAGTGCTAGGGGCGGCTTTCTCCTGGGCGATTCCGATGGCCTTCGGCGCCGTGCAGGGCCATGTTCCGCTGGAGGCTTGGTTACTGTTTGGCGCCAACGTGCTGTGGACAGTGGCCTACGATACCCAATACGCCATGGTGGATCGCGACGATGATGTAAAAGTGGGCATTAAATCCACGGCCGTGCTGTTTGGAAACGCCGATCGTTTGATAATTGGTTTACTCCAGCTGGCAACGTTAGGGTTGCTGGCGTGGGTGGGCTGGCAGGTAGCGTTAGGCGGGTTCTTTTGGTTAGGGCTTGCTGCCATGGCGGCAACGTTTATACATCAGCAGCGGTTGATTTACCGGCGCGAACGAGGCGCGTGCTTTCAAGCGTTTCTGAATAATTTTTGGTCGGGCCTGCTGATTTTTGCGGGTATTATATTAAGTTGGTGGCCGGCGGTGGGCTAATAGTGATGGTTGTCATGTAACTGTCATCAAGTCATGGTGTGATCGTCACTGACATGTCATTAAACTTTTTTCTCTGAGCTAGTTTTCATTGAACTAGATTTCTTTGAGCCAGTTTTCTTTGAACACCGTGAGGCTCTGGTATGACCGCCAAAACCGTTCTGATTGTCGATGATGAAGCGTCGATTCGCGAGATGATTGCGGTGGCGCTGGAAATGGCTGACTATCGCGTGTTGGAAGCGGATAACGCCCAAGATGCCCATGCCATGGTGGTCGACCATCAACCTGATTTATTGTTACTTGACTGGATGATGCCCGGCACCAGCGGCATCGAGCTGGCTAGGCGCTTAAAGCGTGAAGAGGCAACCGCCGAGATACCCATTATTATGCTGACCGCCAAAGGCGAGGAGGATAATAAAATTCAGGGGCTTGAGGCCGGTGCCGATGACTATATTACTAAGCCGTTTTCGCCGCGGGAATTGGTGGCGCGTCTAAAAGCCGTGCTGCGTCGTGCCACACCGCGTGGCGTTGAAGATCCCATCGAGATCAATGGCTTGCTGCTGGACCCCGTGAGCCATCGGGTCAGTGCTCACGGCAAAGCGCTGGAAATGGGGCCCACCGAGTACCGTTTGCTGCAGTTTTTTATGACGCACCAAGAGCGCGCTTACACGCGTAGCCAGTTGCTTGACCAAGTATGGGGCGGCAACGTTTACGTTGAAGAGCGCACGGTCGACGTGCATATTCGGCGCTTGCGTAAGGCGCTGGGCGATGTGCATCAAAACCTGATTCAAACGGTTCGGGGTACCGGATACCGTTTCTCCGCACGGGTGTAAATGTGCGCTTATGGAGCCGTGAACTGTGGCGACTAGCCTGGCTGGCAACGCTGGGTACTTGCATTGGCTGGCTGCTAGGCGCGGCTGGGCTGGGGCTTTCGGCAGGGCTTGCGGTATGTCTCTTTTACCATTTGCGCCGGCTCCGTGAGCTTTACCTGTGGTTAACCCTTCAACCCCACGATGAACCACCCGCCGCCCGCGGGATGTGGGGTGAGCTGTTTGACCGTTTATACCGCTACCAAAAAAGCCAGCGCATCACCCAAAGTCGACTGCGCGCGACCTTAGCGCGTATTCAAGAATCGTCGGAAGCGATGCGCGACAGTGTAGTGATGCTCGATCGCCACGGCGATTTAGAGTGGTGGAATAGCGCGGCGACGAACATGCTGGGGCTACAAACCGCCCATGATCGCGGCCAGCATATTACCAACCTTCTGCGTGACCCGAGCTTTATTCGCTACTTTAATTCCCGCGATTACAGCGAACCGCTGACGCTAACCTCGCCGATAGACGAGCGGCGTATCCTGCAGTACCAAATCACCCTGTACGGCGACGACGAGCGTTTGGTAATGGCTCGCGATATCACCCGTTTGCATCGCCTGGAGCAAATGCGCCGCGACTTTGTCGCCAATGTGTCGCATGAGCTGCGTACGCCATTAACGGTGCTTTCCGGCTATTTGGAAACCTATAGTGATATTAGCGATCAGCTGCCGCCACGTTTAGGGCGCAGTATTCAGCAAATGCAGGAACAAACCCAGCGCATGCAAAATTTGGTCAATGATCTATTGCTGCTGTCACGCTTGGAAATTGATCAAGGCGGAAAGGACCACCATCCTCTGTCGCTTGGGCCGCTACTCCAGAGTGTATGCGACGATGCGTTGGCACTATCACACCAGCGTCATACCATCAGCGTGGCGGTTGAGAACGACGCCCGTTTGCTGGGTAGCGAACAAGAAATCCGCAGTGCCGTTTCTAACCTTGCCTTCAATGCCGTGCGCTACACGCCACCGGGCAGTCACATTACCTTACGCTGGAAAGCGACTGCTAACGGCGACGGCTGCATCGATGTCGAAGATGACGGTGAAGGGATTGACCCGGTGCATATACCTCGTTTAACCGAACGTTTCTACCGCGTTGATAAGGGCCGCAGCAAAGCGACCGGCGGCACCGGTTTAGGCCTGGCAATCGTAAAGCATGTGTTGTTACGCCACGATGCCCAACTGCAGATTGAATCCCACCCCGGTAAAGGCGCGCTGTTTCGCTGCCTCTTCCCCGCCTCGCGACTCTTTTAATTTAGCAAATGTCTCGCCGCACGATATTTGTAGAAGTATGTAATATTGACATGTAAGGGTGGTTCAGTGTTACGCATGTGCCTTTTTTACACACTTCTAAAGGGTTTATTGTGTCATTGAGGCACTCCTTTAGGTATTGTTTTATTTATTAACTCTCTGTTTTTAAATAGATAATTTTTTTATTTTGGCTGCTTGGCATATCTTCTGCAGCATAATGGTTAAGTGAATAGACAGTACTGTAAAAACAGTCTTATTCAATCAGTTAAGATATCAAAGAATGCTTCACCATAGGACGATGAAGCGAACAACAGGATGTTGAAAGGCAAGGATGTCACAGGATTCAAGGATGAATCGGTAGGTGGTCAAAACGCTGGTCAGGGTTAATTCCAAGGTTGGATCCCCGCACAAGGAGTGGAAGCTAGCGTTAGTTACTACCTATACTTATTCTGATATCGGGCCCCACATTGTTGGGGCCTAATTTTTGTGCGATTACTTATTTTCGCTCCTTACGCTGATGCCTGCTGGCTTAATGAAAGACAAGCATGACGGAAACGTTTGGTAACAAATCTTTGCATTTGTCGCGAAATACACTACTATTAAGTGGCAAAGAAAAATGCTCAAGGATGTCACATTGATAGGGATACATAGCGATTCATGGAATGAATCAGACGGCAATCAAAACGCTAGTCAGGGTTAAAATCCAAGGTTGGAGCCCCGCAAAAGGAAAGGAAGCTAGCCTTAGTTATTGTCTACACGTTGTGTCCTTAGGCCCTGCTGTTACGCAGGGCCTAATTTTTGCCAGCATATCAATGGTGGTGCCCGTCAGCGGCTTCGCTACCCTCTTGGGCGCTTTGTACCCAGACCTCTATATCAACATCACCCTGTTCCGCGAAAGTTAGGGTGAGAGGAAACTGCGCACCTTCTTTAAGCGGCTTGGTTAATCCAATCAACATTAAGTGATAGCCCCCACCAGGGCGCATGGTGTAAGTGTCACCTGCCTCGATACGCAGCTCATTGACATGACGCATCTGCATCATATCGCCATCCATCTGCATGTCGTGCAGTTCTACATCAGCACTGACAGGGCTATGTGCGCTGACCAGGGTAACAGGGACTGAAAAGGCGGTGATATCCACATAGGCAGCACCGTTGATAGCGCCTGGTGGCGTCGGTGTGGCGAAGGGGTGGGCGATACGCAGTGTGTCTGTTTGCACGTCGTGGGCCATCGCCATCGATGCCAGGGAAATCGACATAGCCCCAATCAAGAGTGCACCGCCCAGCCAGGAGATACGTTTTAACACAGGTTTTAATAGAGGTTTTAACACAGGTTTGTTCCCCGGTAGATAAGCGTTAATCAAAAGGTAGCAACGTGGTTTGGCGAGCGTTATACGTTAAGCGAGGTGTCACGGTGATGTCGTCTCACGAGCGCTTCTGTAGTGGGCATCCCACATAAGGACAGCGCCCGCCACCGCGCCGGGAATCAGGAATAAATTGGCCAGTGGAATCCAGGTAATGAGGGTGATTAATCCGCCATAGGTCAGGCTTGGCCACCAGCGTTTAGCCAAGCGCTGCCGCATATCGGTAAACGTCACCTTGTTGTTATCCATTGGATAATCCAAGTAGGTGATCGCCATTACCCAGGCCGAAAACAGCGCCCAGAGTAGCGGGGCAACTAAATTCACGCCGGGAATCCAGCTAATCACAAACAGAACGGCGGTGCGAGGTAGGATGTAGGCGAGCTTGACGAACTCCCGACCAATCGCATCAATGGCTGTTTTGGCAAGGCCGCGGTCATCCAAAGGTTCTCGGCCGGTGACTTGGACTTCCACTTTGGCGGCCAAAAAGCCGTAAAAAGGAGCGGCGATAAAGCTGGTCACTAGCGTGAAGGTAAAAAATACAACGACGATCAGGCTGATAACAAAGAGCGGCCAGATGAGCCACGATAGCCACTCAAGCCAAGCAGGCACCATCGCCATCCAATGCGCCAGCCAGCCATCAAAGCGATTGAGCACAAAGCTGAGCATGCTCACGTAGACAACCAAGTTAATAAGAATAGGCAGAAAAATATAGCGACGCATACCCGACTGATACACACAGCGTGTGCCTCGGGTAAGCGCAGTGACAGCATCCAGCATGGCGGGTTTGCTCCTTGTCGTTCAAACGTCCAGACGGCACCAGGCCGCCCAGACGTATTGCAGGAGGAAACCCCTGTTAGGTCAAGGCTTTTTTAGCACCTTAGGTTCAAGCGCGTCGGTGTCACTATGGCGAATATCCAGGCCTTTGACCAGATAGACCACGTACTCGGCGAGATTGTCGGCGTGGTCGCCTACCCGCTCCAGTGCGCGCAGTACCCACATGACGCTGAGGACTGAGGTAATAGAGCGCGAGTCTTCCATCATAAAGGTCATTAACGAGCGCATAGCGCTGCTGTATTCGTCGTCAACCAGCTCGTCTTCGCGCACGACCTGCATCGCCAGGTCGGTATCAAAGCGGGCAAAGGCAGTGAGCGCATCGCGGAGCATTTTGCGCACGTGCTCGCTGATATGCCTTACTTCAACCAAGCCGCGTACGGCACTGCCATTTTCGCCTAACAGCATGGCGTTACGGGCGATTTTGCTGGCTTCATCACCAATTCGCTCAAGGTCAGAGGTGGCGCGGATAACGGCAAGTACCAGACGTAAATCAGACGCGGCAGGCTGACGGCGTGCCAGGACGCGGGTACATTCGTCGTCAATTTGTAGCTGCAGGTCGTTGACCTGACGATCATTATCGCGCACTTGCTCTGCCAAGCGGGTATCGCCCTCCAGTAGCGCAAAGACGGCATCCTGGACTTGCTTTTCCACCAGACCGCCCATGGCCATCAGGTGGGTTTTTAGCTCTTCCAGCTCCTGATTGAACTGGCGAGAGATATGCTTGCTGTGGGTATCGCTCGTAATATCCATGGAGCACTCCTGACGTTTGTGTCGGTAGGGCCTAGGTGACGCGGCCGGTAATGTAGTTTTCGGTATGTTGCAAACGGGGGTTGGTGAAAACTTGGTCGGTGGGTCCGTATTCAACCAGCTCGCCGTGGTGCAAAAAGGCGGTGTAATCGGATACGCGCGCCGCTTGTTGCATATTGTGGGTGACCAGTACCAAAGTCAGTTCAGACTTGAGATTGCGGATCAACTCCTCAATTTTGAGCGTGGAAATCGGGTCTAGCGCTGACGCGGGCTCATCAAGCAGCAGCACGTCGGGCTGGACGGCTAAGGTGCGGGCAATGACCAAGCGCTGCTGCTGACCCCCGGAAAGCTGCCAGGCGGAGCGGTGCAAACGATCTTTGACTTCATCCCACAGTGCGGCGGAGGTTAACGCCCACTCAATAATGTCGTCTCTTTTGCGCTTGGGCAGGCGATGTTGCAAACGCAGACCAAACGCAACGTTTTCATAAATCGACATGGGGAAAGGGTTTGGGGTCTGAAATACCATCCCAACCCGCCGCCGCAGCTCGGTCACATTCATTTGCGGGTCATGAATATCCTGACCTTCCAGTGTGACTTGGCCGCTGTGGGTGACCGACTCATTAAGATCGTGCAAACGGTTAATCGCCCGTAACAGCGTCGACTTACCGCAACCTGACGGGCCGATGAAAGCCGTTACACGATGCCGGGGAACGCTAAGGGTTAACTCGCGCAACGCCACTTTCCCCGCGTAGGCGAGGCTAAAGTGATCAATGCTCAGGCAGCTTTGCTCGGACGAAAAGTGCGCCACTGGTGCCTGAGAGTTATTGGCTGAATGTAATGACGCTAGCATTCGTTTCCCCGTTGACGCCTAAGATAATGACGCAAAAATATGGCAGTTAGATTAAGCCCCAACACAATTAACACTAGCAGCAGCGCCGTGGCGTAAACCAGCGGTATGGCGGCCTGAACATCTTCGCCATGAAACGCGGTATCAAATAAATGATAGCCAAGGTGCATAAACTTGCGCTCTAAATGTAGATAAGGAAACTCGCCGTCGAGAGGCATTTGCGGTGCTAGCTTAGCGACGCCAACCAGCATTAGCGGTGCCACCTCACCTGCGGCGCGGGCCACGGCTAAAATGACCCCCGTCAGCATGGCTGGCGCCGCCGTGGGTAGCACGATGCGGGTTAGCATCTCTAAGCGCGTGGCACCTAGCGCGACGGCGCCTTCGCGCTGGTCATCGGGTATCCGCGCTAGCCCCTCTTCGGTGGCCACAATGACCACCGGTAGGGTGAGCAGGGCGAGCGTCAGCGATGCCCATAGCAGGCCGCCAGTGCCAAAAGTGGGCGAGGGCAAGGTGTCACTGAAAAACCACGTATCCAGCGAGCCGCCAATTCCATAAACAAACACCCCCAAGCCAAATACCCCATACACAATCGACGGCACGCCCGCAAGGTTGCGCACGCCGACGCGGACAACGTGCGTCAACCGCCCCTGGTGAGCGATTTCATTGAGATAAATGGCGGCCAGCACCCCAAAGGGGGTGACGATGACGGACATTAAAATCACCATCAGCACGGTGCCAAAAATGGCTGGCCACACGCCGCCACTGGTATTGGCGGCTCGTGGCCCTTCACTCAAAAATAGCCAAACGCCCTCGCTCCAGGCGACGGTTTTCTGCCACCACGACATGGCGTTCGGGGCCTGTGCGCTCACCACATTGGCCAGCGGTTGGCGCACGGTTTGGCCGTCGGCAGTCGTCAGCAGCAACTGGCTATCCTGGCGCTGATTGGCGGGGAGCGCCAAAAGCGCTGTTAAGCGCTGCCAGGCAGCATTTCCTTCCCAACGCTGATCGGGTTGCTCAAGCGCCACTAAACGGCCGATAAAGTCCCCCCAGGGGCTGCGCTCCAGGCGAATTAAATCTACCGGCTGGGCACGCTCGGTAATCTCATCAATGGCTACCCAGCGCCAACGAACCCCCTCAATATCGCGATTGCCGGTGAAGTACAGGCGTTCATCTCCGGCCTGCTGGGGTAGTGACACCTCGCGCACGACGTGGCCTGCAAAGGTATCCCCCGAGCGGAGAGTGACTTCTTCCAGCGTCGCGGGCCAAAAGTGGCCTAGCCCACGCACAAGCAGTAGTGACAGTAGCGCACCGAGCATGAGCAGGGAAAGCGCAACGCTGGCCGCGCATAGCCAGGGCCATAGGCCATTTAGCCAGTGGAAACGACGGAACGAAGCCGACACAGGGGTCATGACGTGCCTTCCATCTGATGATAACGGCGCCGCAAACGCTGGCGGACGACTTCAGCGAGCGTGTTGACCAGGAACGTGAAGATAAACAGTACCAGCGCGGCTAAAATCAGTAGGTGATACGTCTGACCGCCGGGTGAAGCTTCTGGCAATTCGATAGCGATAGCAGCGGCCATCGAGCGCATACCTTCAAAGGGGCTGACGCTAAACAGCGCGGTGTTGCCGCTGGCCATCAATACAATCATGGTTTCGCCCACCGCGCGTCCTGCCCCAATCATCACCGCCGAGAAAACGCCTGGGCCCGCTGCCTTTAGGGCGACTTTCCATAGTGCTTGCCAGCGGCTGGCACCCAACGCCTGAGCGCCTTCAAGTAACGATGAGGGCACATCGGCAAGCGCATCGTCTGCCAGTGAGTAGATGCTGGGGATAACGGCAAAGCCCATGGCAATGCCGACAATCATCGCGTTACGAGTGGCGTAATCGACCCCAAAGCGCTGGTCGAGCAGCTGACGCAGGTCGCCGCCTAGCCACTGTTGTTCTATCCAAGGAGCTAACCAGAGTGCTATCGCCACCATTAATACTAACCAGGGAACCAACCATAACCCGGCCCAGGAGAACGACAAACGGCCGCGCAGGCGGGTTTGCGCCCACTGCCAGAGTAAACCGGCAAGGGCGGCACTCAGTGGTAGCCATACAATCAGCACCAAGGCGCTTGCCAGGTGGCGCTCTACCCAAGGGGCTAAAATAAGCCCAGCAATAAAGCCCACCACCACGCCGGGAATCGCTTCCATCATTTCCAGCGCGGGCTTGATACGGCTGCGCAGGCGCGGTGACATAAACATTGCCGAGTAAATGGCAGCGCCTAAGGCGACAGGCACCGCAAACAGCAGCGCAGCAAGCGCGGCTTTGAGGGTGCCCCAAGCCAGGGGAGAGAGCTTTGCTAGCGCTAAGGTGTCGCCCATTGCCAGCAGCGGAAGGGTTTCCCAGACTAAAAAAACGCCGATAGC
Source organism: Halovibrio sp. HP20-59 (assembly GCF_033052795.2). Taxonomy (NCBI): domain Bacteria; kingdom Pseudomonadati; phylum Pseudomonadota; class Gammaproteobacteria; order Oceanospirillales; family Halomonadaceae; genus Halovibrio; species Halovibrio sp. HP20-59. Next base: position 24,295 of record NZ_JAWJUW020000009.1, on the reverse strand, counting down.
CAGGATGGCGAGCAACACGCCCAAGCCGCCCGCGGTGATTAAACCGGTGGCGACACGATCCTGCAGCTGGCGCAGTGGCTGCCGAGTAGAGGTTAATCGAGGTGGGATCATGTCGATATCATGGCAAAACTCGGGGGGTAGCAAAACAGAGCCGTGTGAGAACGCCTTTATGGGACATAGAATGCATAGAATTACTTCCTACCCTAAGGCATTCTTGTGACATTTAAATGACAGGGGCCTGGAGTGTCCGCTGTCGGGTCAAGCTGCTTTGAGGCAGGGCAACAAAGCCTGAGGCGCGGATAATTTGTTGGCCTTCGTCAGACATAATCAGTTCCAGAAAGGCTTGTTCAGCGGGAGGCAGCTTTTCGCCAGGGGGCAGGTTGACGTAGAGATAAAGGTCGCGCGCCAGGGGGTAGTCACCGTTTTTGATGGCGGCCTCATCAGGAGCCACCGCAATACCTTCATCGTTGTAAAGGCTTAACGCCTGCACCGCTGGCGTCAGGTGGTTGTACCCAGCGTAGCCCATCGCATTGGCGGATTCCCCCACGGCGGCGACCACCGCAGAGGAGCCCGGGTGCTCGCTGATATCGTTGCGGAACTGGCCGTCGCACAAGGCACGTTCTTGAAACAGCCCGTGGGTACCTGAGGCAAGGTTACGCCCATGCAGGGCAATATCACCGAACGACCAATCACGAGTCGCAGGAAGTTGTTCCCAGCGCCTGATGGGCGAATCGGCACCACAAGCACGCGTAGTCGAGAAAATCGCATCGACCTGCTGGCGCGTTAGCGCGCGCAACGGGTTATGGCGATGCACGATAATGATCAAGGCATCGCGCGCCACCGTTAATTCCAGCGGCGGGTAGCCATAGCGCTCAATAAAGTTATCGCGCTCTTGTGCTGTCATTGGTCGCGACATCGGCCCAAGCCGGGTAGTGCCTGCCACCAGTGCCGTTGGGGCACTGGCGGAACCGCTAGCTTGAAACTGCAGCTTTACGTCGGGATGTTGGGTGGTGAGCGCTTCGCCCCAGCGCAGCATCAGCCCCGCCATGGTGTCGGAGCCGACAGCGCCTAAGGTGCCGCTAATCGTCTGCGACTGTGCCGACGCTAACGGCGTGATCAGCAGCAGAAGTATCATAGCGCCGCGCATTAGGACGTTTTTTAAGGCTAACGGTGTGCCGCTATTATTTAGGCGAGCGTTTAAAAGAGTATTCAAACGAGCGTCCTCTTATGGTTAACTAATCCATGCCAACGTGTTGCGGCGCAGCAACAGCCACCGACAATTTTCTTTGTGCAACGTTTACAACAATAAACTGACTAAGCGACGAAACCATGACTCTTCTGGAAACCGATTTGGACGACGTACCCGCCCCTCAGGGGCAGCTCACCTTAAAATTACTGGCATCACGCCAAGATACCAATCTTTACGGTGATATATCCGGCGGCTGGCTAGTGAATCAAATGGATCAGGCGGCCGAATTGGCTGCTGGGCGTGAAGCGGGCGGCCGTACGGCGACCGTGGCAATTGAAGCCATGGACTTTTTAAGCCCGGTGCGCATCGGTTCCATGGTCAGCGTGTATACCCAGGTTCAGGAGATCGGACATAGCTCTATCAAAATAGACGTAGAAGTGTGGGTGCGCGCGCCCCATGTTCAGCGCTTAGAAGAGCGCCAAAAAGTCACCGAAGCGCGTTTTGTGATGGTTGCGCTGGACGACAATGGGCGTATTCGCGCGGTGCATGGCGAGTAATTGACGACGCCGGGCCACACCTTACTCTAGCCACTACATCACCTAGTCATTCCTCAATCACAAGGGCGCCTTACGCGCCCTTGTGCCATGCTAGCCGCCGCTCTGCAGCGTTAGCGCCGGAATGTTCAATTAACCCGCCACATTGTCGCGGCTCTTCAAGTAGGCGTATTCACCGACATCGCTAAACGGCCGTAGCAGTTTTTGGAAGGCGGCGTATGACTCGTACACCCGACGGGACTCCTCGTCGTTTTCTACCTGGCGCTGAATAGCGTCCTGCGAGGAAGTGTAAAGCGCTGCCATCACTTCTTCCGGGAAAGTGCGCAGCTGTACGCCGTGTTCATCGACCAGCGTATCCAGTGCTTGAGCGTTGCGATAGGCGAATTCGCTGCTCATCGCGAGGTTCGACGCCCGTGCGGCTTCGCGGATGACATCTTGAAGGTCTTCCGGCAGCGCGTTCCAGGCGTCCAGGTTAATCGTGCCTTCGAGCACGGCAGAGGGCTCGTTCCACACCGACGTGTAGTAGTAGTCCGCCACTTGGTGCAAACCAAAAGCCATGTCGTTATACGGGCCTACCCAGTCAGCGGCATCCAGTGCCCCGGTTTGTAATGAGGTAAAGATTTCCGAACCCGGCATGTTAACGGTGCTGACACCAATGCCGTTCATGGCTTCCCCGGCCAAGCCTGGCAGGCGCAGCTTCAAACCTTGCATATCGTCGAGCGAGTTAATCTCTTTCTTGAACCAGCCAGCCATCTGAGGGCCGGTATTGCCGACGGCAAAGGGTTTCAGGTTGTGATTGGTGTAGATCTCGTCCCACAGTTCCTGACCGCCCCCATGGTACAACCAGGCGTTCATTTCAGTGGTGGTCATGCCGTACGGCACGGCCGTAAAAAACTGCGAGGCCGCCACTTTTCCGCGCCAATAGTAAGACGCTGAGTGGCCCATTTCAGCGGTGCCGGCAGCCACCGCATCGAAGACTTCCAGGGCGGGCACCAACTCCCCCGCGCCGTGAACGCGTATTGTCATGCGGCCGTTGGAAAGCTGCTCGACCCGGCGGGCAAAGTCGTTTGCCCCGGTGCCCAAGGCGGGAAAGTTTTTTGGCCAAGACGTCACCATGTCCCAGGTATAAGTGTCTTGTGCGCGTGCGCTTGAAGGGGTGACAAAAGGGGCAGCAGCGACACCGGCGGCACTATAGCCGACGGTTTTGAGAAAGTGACGACGTTGCATGGCGGGCAAAACTCCGGGGATTAAACAATTTTTTTATGTGAGGGCACCTGACGGCACCATGTTTGGCTAGTGCAGTATGCGTTAAAGCCGATTTGGCTAGCAAGCGCCACTCAGTCGTCTTTAGATGCCTGAATGCTGTTACCGTGACGAACTAGCCAGTAGCACAGGCCTAACGCGAGAACAGCCGCCGCCAGAGCGGCAATTTTCCAGGGATCGACGGCGTCGACCTCCAAGACCATAAACTTACGCACCAGCGCCATAATCGCAATCAATACCACAATTTCGACGTGAATAAAGCCCTTACCGCTGGTCATGGTGCGCACGATAGAATTATTGAACTCCATGGCGATCAACACGGTGAGAATCATGTCGAAAACCGCCTGAAAAACGCGATAATCGAAGGGGTCGCGGCTTTGAATAAACAGCAGCTGCACGACATGGATCACCAGGTAATACATGGCCACCAATACCGCGCCGCCAATCGCCAGCGTTAGCACCAGCGATACCAAGCGCTCGAAACGCTGGTAGCCGCTCAGCGTATCCCAGCCGTGACACACTTCTGGAAAGAGGCGTTTCAAGCGTTGCTTCATGAGGATTTACCTGTTCAGGGCTTAGAGCGTTAGGGCTTAAAGCTTAGGGCTTAAAGCATCAAAGGTTAAAGCGGCGTTAGCTTGGCAAAACCGAGTACCAGCCATTTGACGCCTTCGCCTTCAAAGCTGACCTGTACCCGCGCACGTGCGCCTTCGCCTTCGGCGTTAAGAATAATGCCTTCGCCAAATACCGGGTGCTCAACCCCCTGGCCGACGTGCAACGTGGGCAGGTCGCCGTCGCTCTCGACACTTTGCTGAGCAAAGGAGGTGCGCCCTGCCGTAACCGGGCGGGAAATATGCCCACGTAGGCGAACCTCTTCGAGCAGGTGCGGCGGTAGCTCGCGGAGAAAGCGCGACGGGCGTGGGAACACCTCTTTGCCGTGGAGGCGGCGGGTTTCGGCGTGCGTCAGGTAGAGTTTCTGCATGGCGCGAGTGACGCCAACGTAACAGAGTCGACGTTCCTCTTCGAGCCTACCCGGTTCTTCAAGGGACATCTTATGCGGAAACAAACCTTCTTCAACACCGGCAATAAACACCACGGGGAACTCCAGGCCTTTGGCCGAGTGCAGCGTCATTAGCTGGACGCTGTCCTCAAACTCTTCGGCTTCGTGGTCGCCAGCGTTAAGCGCCGCCTCGGAGAGAAACGCTTCCAACGCTGCCATGCCCTCGCCCGCTTCGGGGGCTTCGAAAACATCGCCTTGGGTGAAGGCGCGGGCAGCGTTGACCAGCTCTTCCAGGTTTTCTACCCGCGCCTGGCCTTTCTCGCCGCGCTCGCTTTTATGATGCTCAATTAGGCCGGTGTGGATCGTCACGTGGTCGATGATTTCGTGCAGCGCCATGCCCGAGCAATCATTGTCCAACTGCTCAATCAGGTTGGCGAAGGCTTGCACCGCGTTAGCCGCGCGGCCTTTCAAGGTGCCGTCGTTAATCGCATCGTGGAGTGCCTGCCACAGCTGAATGCCTTGTTCACGGGCGCGCAGGCGGACAATCTCCACCGTGCGCGTGCCGATACCTCGGGTGGGTACATTGATCACCCGCTCAAGCGAGGCGTCATCGTCGCGGTTGAGCAGTAGGCGCAGGTAGGCCAACGCATTTTTGATCTCTAAGCGCTCGTAAAAGCGGTGCCCGCCGTAAATACGGTAGGGCATGCCTTGGCGAATCAGCGTCTCTTCCATCAAGCGAGACTGGGCGTTTGAGCGGTAAAGAATCGCAATATCTTGGCGGTTAAAGCCTTCGTCGACTTTCTCTTTGATCGTATCGACGATATAGCGGGCTTCTTCCAGGTCGTTAAACCCGGCATAGATTGAGATCGGCTCGCCTTCGATGCCGTCGGTCCACAGGTTTTTACCCATCCGCTCGCTGTTGTGGCTGATCAGCGTATTAGCAGCTTCCAGGATCGCGCTGGTGGAGCGATAGTTTTGTTCAAGCCGCACAGTGTGGGTGTTTGGGAACTCTTGCTCAAAGCGGCTGATATTCTCCACTTTGGCGCCGCGCCAGCCGTAGATCGATTGGTCGTCATCGCCCACCGCGGTCATCGGTGTCTTCATGCCGGTGAGCAGTTTTAGCCAGGCGTATTGCAGAGTATTGGTATCTTGAAACTCATCGACCAAGACGTGACCAAAGCGCTCCTGGTAGTGGTTAAGCAGTGCGGGGTTGTCGCGTAGGAGTTCCAGGCTGCGCAACAGCAGCTCGCCGAAATCGACCAGTCCGCCGCGCTCGCATGTTAGTTGGTAGCGCTCGTAGAGCTCAACCATCTGGCCCAGGTAGGCATCGCCATCGACGTTGACCTGATGCGGGCGCAGGCCCTCCTCTTTGCAGCCGGAGATAAAGTGCTGCACTTGGCGGGGTGGGTAACGTTCGTCATCGATGGAGTAATCTTTCAGCAGCCGTTTGACCAGGCGTAGCTGATCGTCAGAATCGATGATCTGGAAGTGCTGCGGCAGCTTGGCGTCTTGCCAGTGGGTGCGCAGCAGGCGGTGGGCGATGGAGTGAAAGGTGCCTACCCAGACATGGCGTAGCGAGAGGCTGAGCAGCGTCTCAAGGCGCGTGCGCATTTCTTTGGCGGCTTTGTTGGTAAAGGTGACCGCCAGCAGGGCGTAGGGAGACAGCCCTTCGGCCTGCATCAGCCAGGCGATGCGATGGACCAGCACGCGGGTTTTGCCTGAGCCTGCCCCTGCGAGCACCAACAGGTTGCCTTGAGGGGCGCTCACTGCTTCGCGCTGAGCGGGGTTTAGCTGATCGAGAATCGCCGTGACGTCGTCCATAGTAGCCGCTGCCGGATCAAAAAATAGGCGGCTAGTCTAGCACAGCCAGCCAACTGGCTGTGTATACAGGTTAACGATTAGGGCTCTTCAGGAAAGCGCAGCGTATTGAGGCTCTTTTTAACCGCTTTCAGCTGTTCGGCGAGTTTTGGCCCGCGGGTTTTGGCCACACCGACGGCAAGTACGTCGATCAACACCAGATGGGCAATGCGCGAGCTAAGCGGCGTGTAGATTTCGGTGTCTTCGTGGACATCAATATACAGCGGCAGGCTTACCTCATCGGCCAGCGGTGAACCGCTAGGGCACAAGCCAATCACCGTCGCGCCCGCCTCACGTGCCAGGCGCACGCTGGCGACCAGCGCTTTGGTGCGGCCGGTTTGCGAAATCGCCACCACCACATCGCCTTCGTTGAGTGTCACCGCTGACATATTCTGCATATGCGGGTCGGCATAGGCGGAGGTGGAGATTTGCAGCCGGAAAAACTTGTGCTGGGCATCAAAGGCCACCGCACCGGAGGCGCCAAAGCCGTAGAACTCTACTCGGTTGGCGACCGCCAAGGCGTTAACCGCACGGCCCAGGGCCTCGTTATCCAGCCGGTCGCGGACCGACAGCAACGTGCCCACGGTCGAGTCAAAGATGCTGTGGGAAAACTCAGCGACCGAGTCGCTGTCGTTCATGGAAAATTGCGCGAACTGGCTACCGCTGGCCAGCATTTGTGCCAGCTGCAGCTTGAAGTCTTGGAAGCCGTTACAGCCCAGCGCGCGGCAAAAACGTACCACGGTAGGTTCGCTGACCTTGGCTTCGGTGGCCAGATCCACAATGCGCATGTGGATGACCTCTTCGGGGTTGCGCAGTACAAACCGCGCCACTTTTTGCTCGGAGCGACGAAAGTGCTCCATGCGGCGTCTCATTTCATCGAACAGGGCGCGACTCACGTTCAGCTCCTTGGCTTCCAGCACACTCTTGGTTATCCGTCATCGACGCCAACCAATAACCGCTGCGCTGTGTTTGTAGCATGGGGGTTGTTACAACATTGGCCACAGTATGCCTGACTGATCGGGCAAATGGGTAAGGAAAGCCCACGAGGCGGTTAGCATTTATCGGGTATTCAGTTCTTTTTTCGATTAGTCATCATTTTGTCAAGTAGGTTATAGTAATAATTGAAGTGCCGCACTGCATCATATCAGTCGTCACGGATGCAGGTGGACGAAGGCATATTCACCTAGAGGAACGTCGATTATGAGAAACGTCGAACGAATTACCTCGGTTAAGAGCGAACTGCTCGATATTTTTATGAGCCTGCAAGTCGATGAGCATGAGCAACGCCAACGTAGCGCTGCCCAGCGTAGTTTAAGGGCGCGCCGGGGTATTGAGCTTCATCGGGAGTTTCAGAAGTTATCGCGGGACATCGCCCCCTTGCCCGATGAAAATCGGCAAGAGAGCGAAGTGCACTAGTTCGAGAAGGGCACTCGTTCTAAAAACGCAAATTACATTGCCCTGCCGATTAGCAGGGCAATGACAGCTTAGCTTTAGCGTAAGCTTGGCTTAGATAAGTCCTGTCACGAAGACGGCGATAACACCAGCGGGCGCTACATAGCGTGCGATGATGTTCCATACGCTCACGCCTGTTGCTGAAAGCCCAAGTTCGGCTTCCACTGTTTCGCGCTTCAAACACCAAGCTACAAACACAATCGCGCCTAAGCCGGTCAGCGGCAGCAGGATTTTGCTAGTAAAGGTGTCTAACAAGTCGAAAATGTTCAGACCGAAGAACAGCACGTCGGACCACACATTGAACGACAGCAACGCCGCCACGCCTAATAACCATACGGCGATCCCGCTTACCAGCGTAGCCACCAGACGGCTCATCGGGGAGCGTTCTTCGAGCGTTTCCACGACCGGTTCAAGCAGTGAAATCGCCGAGGTTAGCGCCGCAAAGGTGAGCAGCAGGAAGAACATCAGCGCCAGAATTGCACCGCCGGCCATGTTGCCGAACGCCAGCGGCAGGGTGACAAAGATTAATCCTGGGCCTTCGCCTGGGCTTAAGCCGTTAGCAAACACGATGGGGAAGATCGCCAAGCCCGCCAGCAATGCAATGACGGTGTCTAAAATAATAACGGTACGAGCGGTGCTGATCAGGTCAACGTCTTCACCGAGGTAGGAGCCGTAGGCCATCATGATGCCCATGCCCAACGACAGGGTGAAAAATGCTTGGCCCATTGCCGCCAGCACCACACCGCCCGTTAGCGCGCTCCAATCCGGACGAAACATAAAGGCTAACGCTTCGCCGAAGTAACCGCTTGCGACACCATAGCCGACCAACACTAACATCAGCACGATAAGCGCCGGCATCATTAGGCGCGCCGCGCTTTCTAACCCTTTGGTGACGCCGCGAGCCACAATGCCCACCACAAGCACCATAAAGGCCGTGTGCCACAACAGCAGCGTGATTGGGCTGCCCAGCATATTGCCAAATAAGGCGTTAATACCGTCCGCATCTTGGCCGCTAAAGGTACCAATCACCGAGCTTAGCGTGTAATTAAGCGACCAGCCGCCAATAACGCTGTAAAACGAGAGTATTAAAAAGGCCGCTAAGACACCGCTAATGCCCACTAATGCCCAAGCAGGTGATTTACCGTGATTCGCGGCCAGCTCGGCCATGGTATTGATTGGATTTTTCTGACCGCGACGGCCAATCATCCACTCTGCGACCAAAATGGGTAAGCCCACCAGCGCCACACACGCTAAATAAACAAGAACGAACGCCGCACCGCCGCTATCGCCCACCATATAAGAAAAGCGCCAAATATTTCCCAGGCCAACCGCTGAACCCGCGGCGGCCAGCACAAAGGTCATCCGTGATGACCACTGCGCATGTGCAAGTTTTGCCATATATTCCCCACTGAGTCGATTATTGTCAGTCTAGTTTTCGGAAAATCACTCCATTACTAGCGTTCTTTTCCGAAAGCTAGCGCAATTTATATGATCAACGCCGCGCATGCCAGTTAGCTCTCCAAAAAGGCGGCTAAAATAGCAGGCGCTGCTTCTCTTCGGCGAAGGGGTTAAGAGGTGTTAACGGGGTGACTTCACTCAAGGCGTTATAGAGTAATCGGGCCATGTGGGGAGACTCGCGGTTATCCGCAGTATGCACAAATAAGAAAGGGGTTTTCCCCTGATTTATCCACAGCTTTAAGCGCAATTTCCAAGCGTCGAAATAACGGCTATTAATCGTTTTGTCAATATGGCCAATAAAGCGAATCACCGGAAAATTTGCCGTGGAAAGTACGTGTAATGGGAGTTTGGGCTTTTCTTGCTGGGCGTTGGCCAGCCCGGCATGGCCATCGGCCAAGGTTGAGAAGACCGGGCGCACGTCAAGCATCACGCGGTTGGCCGAATAAGTTATCAACAGGCGGTTAAGAGCGGTTTCGGCTGCCCCTTTGTGGAAAAACTCAGGGTGACGAACCTCGACTGCGCAAGGCAAATGGGCAGGCCAAGCGGCGAGCAGCGCTTCAAGCTGGGGAAGCTCTTGGGGGCCGAAATCTCGCGGCAACTGCACCATGGTTGGCCCAAGGCGGTCGTGCAGCGGTTCTAGCGCTGCTAAAAATGCCCAGGCATCCTCTAACCGCGTCAGCCGTTGTTCGTGGGTCACACCGGCGGGTAATTTAAAACAAAAACGAAAATGCGAGGGCGCTTGGCGAGCCCAGGCGGCCACCGTTTCTGGTTTGGGGGTGCCGCTATAAAATGTGGTGTTGCCCTCAACGCTGGAAAACACCGCCGCGTAATCGCTTAATAGCTCGGTTTTGGCATGGCGTGGGTAAAGGCTGCCGAGCCAATCCTGATTGGCCCACATGGGCAAACCTAAGTAAAGCGGAAGCGTCATGGATGCCATGCCTATGTGAATAAGATTAACCACTAATGTAACAGCCTAAGGTGCCTGTCCGCTAAGCGTGAGAGCGGCTTTGGCAAGGTGTTTATGCATGGCTTTTATGTGTAGCAAGGCGATGAAAATATGAAATTCATCAGGCGCTAATAGCGCTACTATGCAATCACGTTCATTAAACATCAGGATTGCGCTATGTGCTCAGCTTACGTTGGCAGCGACGATATTCGTGACCAGTTTTCCAAGGCGATGTCGGCGATGTACCGGCAGGAGGTGCCGCAATACGGCACTTTGCTGTCGCTGGTTGAGGCGGTTAACCAGGAGGTGCTAGCCGCTAACCCTGGGCTAAATAGTGAACTGCAAAATAGCGATGAGTTAGCCCGTATCAACGTCGAGCGCCACGGCGCTATCCGTGTCGGCAGCCCAGCCGAGCTCGCCATGCTGCGGCGCATGTTTGCGGTCATGGGGATGGAGCCGGTGGGCTATTACGACCTGGCTGCGGCGGGCGTGCCGGTTCACTCCACGGCGTTTCGGCCCGTAGCGGACAGGGCACTCAAGCGTAATCCCTTCCGCGTCTTTACCTCGTTACTGCGTCTTGAACTGATCGAAAAAGCTGAACTAAGAGAGCAGGCGAGTGAAATTTTGAGTGCCCGCGATATCTTTACGGCCCAGGTGAAAACGCTTATTGAGCGTTTTGAGCAGCAGGGCGGCCTAAGTGCCGACGATGCCAAACAGTTTGTGCAGGAAGCATTGGAAACGTTCCGCTGGCACGACAACGCCACGGTGGAGTTGGCTACCTATGAGCGTTTGCATAACGAGCACCGCTTAATCGCCGATGTGGTCTGCTTCCGAGGCCCGCACATTAACCACCTAACGCCGAGAACGCTGGATATTGATGAAGTACAGCGTCGTATGCCAAGTGTCGGCATTGACCCCAAAGCCATCATTGAAGGCCCGCCGCGCCGGAATTGCCCGATACTGCTGCGCCAGACCAGCTTTAAAGCGCTGGAGGAGACGATCACTTTTGCTGAAGCAGCCGAGGGCAAGCACACCGCTCGCTTTGGCGAAATCGAACAGCGCGGTATCGCCCTAACACATAAGGGGCGCGCGCTTTATGACCGCCTGCTCGCGGCTGCCCGGGAAAACGCACCAAAGGCCGTGGATAATGACGCTCATCAAGCGCATTTAGCAGAAGTGTTTAATGCCTTCCCCGATGATTACGCCACGCTGCGGCGCGATGGGTTAGCGTTTTTCTACTATCAGGCGGTGCAAGGGGCACCCGTGCAAGGGCGTGTTTCCCATGAGCAGGTGGATAAACTGATCGAGCAGGGCGCTCTCAGAGTGACGCCGATGATTTATGAAGATTTCTTGCCCGTCAGCGCAGCCGGTATTTTTCAATCCAACCTGGGCGGGAGCAGCCACGATCAGTACGCTAGCAGCGCAAGCCAACAGCAGTTTGAACAGGCCCTGGGAACGGCTGTGGTCGACGAAGTTGAGCTGTATGCCCAGCGCCAGCAGGCATCGCTTGAACAGGCGCTGGCACTGTTGGGGGGTTAGCAGCTAATGGTGGTGCGGATAAGACGCGCTTTTGACTGGAGCAGGGGCAGGTACTGTTTGAGTAGCGTGTCTAGATCGATACGTGCCGCGTTGGTACTAATATTGATAGCGCCCAGCAGTTTGCCGTTTGCATCAAAGGCTGGCACTGCCAGTGAGCGCAAGCCGGAGTCGAGCTCCTGGTCGGCAACGGCATAGCTTTGCTGGCGCGCGTTATCGATACACTTTTTAAGCTCACCTTTTGTTGCAAAGGTTTTATCGGTATAGCGTTGCAACGTTAGCCGCTCTAGGAAAGCGTCCAATTCGGCTTCTGGTAATTGGGCGAGTAATACGCGGCCCATGGAAGTATAAGCGGCAGGTAAACGGGTGCCAATCGACAAGGTGATCGCCATTAAACGGTGACGCGCTGCTGAACGCGCGATATAAATGACGTCATCGCCATCAAGGACACCTAGGGAGGAAGACTCCCCGCATTCGTTGGTGATCTCTTCTAGATACTGTTGAATAGCGCTGCGGTAATTGTTGGCGGACAAAAACGAGTAACCCAATTGCAGCACGCGTGGGGCTAACTCAAAGTAGCGCTGCTGTTTGCGTACGTAGCCTAACGCGTGCAATGTCAGCAAAAAACGTCGCGCTTTGGCGCGGTTCATGCCGGTTCGCGAGGCCACTTCGCTAAGCGTCATACGAGGATGGTTCTCGTCAAACGCTAAAATAACCTCCAGGCCACTCGCTAGCGCAGTCACAAAGTCGCGGTCGTCGGGGGTTAACATTTCATCTTGGAGTTGTTCTTCCACAAGGGTCCACTCGTCGAAATAGACGTAAATTTGAGCATAAATATAGCATATTGTTCGAATGGCGAACAATTGGGCGTTTTATAAGGTTTGATGAATGTATGACGATGAGACAGCAACACGCTATTATAAGCATTCTTAAAAAATTGTGACCTTACACTGCATGAGGAAACTTTGAAATGAATCAACATAAAGTAACGGTGCTTCATGGGCCAAACTTGAATCTTTTAGGGGTACGACAGCCAGACGTTTATGGATATGAGACGTTAGACAATATCAATACTTCTTTACATGAAACAGCATTGATGGTGGGCTTGGATATTAGTTGCTTTCAAAGCAATCATGAAGGTGAGTTGATAGAGGCGATTCATGCAGCACGATTAGATGGTTCCTTTGCGATTATAATTAATCCTGCCGCATATACTCATACGTCAGTTGCTATCTTAGATGCACTTAATGCGTTTGAAGGAAAGGTCATAGAAGTACATATCTCGAACGTGTATAAGCGTGAAGGCTTTCGACATCATTCTTATGTATCTTTGCGTGCAGATGGCATCATTGCTGGATTTGGAACACAAGGGTATCAGATAGCACTAAATGCAGTTATCAATGCCGGTGCTTATGAATAAAAAGAAAAATTAATGTTCTTTTATATTTTATCTATGTCCGATAGTTAGAACAATAAGCCACAGAGAATTTTTCAGTGGCTTATAGTAGGGGTATCCAATATGCTAGTCATCATCTAATTATTTTTTTCAAAAAATCGTCATCTAAGCCAATTTTTTTATAATGGGAGCTTGCAGCTTCAATTTTTGTAAAAACATCCTCATAACCAATTGCTTTCCCCATTTTGTCGACATAGGTATAGCCGCCTTTGACACTGAACCAGGTGATCATTTCTTTAACATCAGTAGGAACAAAAAGGGTATGCGTTTCTCCGGGAGGTTCATAGGCAAAAGAACCTTCCTCTGCTACCCACTCATGTTCAAGATAATACCACCTACCTTTAAGTACAAGAGCATGTACATCTCCAGAGTGTCGATGGCGAGAGAGAACCCCACTCTTCCTAACTCTTAATAAATTAATATAGTAACCACTGCTAGCATGGAGCAATAAAGGTTTAAAAGAAACAGAGGTTGTAGTAGGCACCCATAAATTGTCATCCTTCACCCATTCATTGAGAACATTAGGAAGAATAAGGTCAGAACTCATATAACTAGGTTGGGAAAGCTGATAAGGGATAGCATCTTCATCGTTCATTTTTTTACCTAATCAATAGTTTAATAGCCATATGGGTATTAATTTTTTAAGTTTAAAACTCCTTTTCAAGGAATGACGTGGTTTCGAAAAAAATTTTTTCCATGTTTTTTTCCAAAATAGCAAAATGTGTGCCGTTTTTTATTTTGATATAATTTTTTTCAAAACTATGGATCGAATGATAAAATTCTAACGATGATTTTTCAGTTGATGTCTGATCATGATCCGCTCTAATAACCAATGAAGGTATTTTTATTCTTTCAGGCTGATGGATAAGTTGGTTAGAAAAAATATCAAATAAATCTGCCAGTGGGCCAGAAGGAATAAGAAATGATGAATTTTGCTTTACAGAGTTTAACATTGTGTTTTTAATGATCGAAATTAAAACTCTTTGATTACGCCAGTCAGTTTTGTCGTCAACAGGAATCTCTTCATTCCATCTAGAGGTAAAGCTATTTGTGTCGACAAAAATATGTCCCGATTTTTCACCATCGTTGTTTATAGGTATAGCATTATACTTTGGCTTCCAATAATTGCCTGCATCTATATCATAGCTAATAGGAGCATAAAAAACAGCTTTACTAATGTTGTGATTGTTTTCTGATAAAACATTAGTTAAAACTACTGTTCCCCAAGAGCAAGCAATAACATCTACCTTATCCTGTGAGGTAGTGTAAAGTATATGATCTAATAGTTTTAAAATATGTTTAGCAGCTTTATCAGCACGAGTGTCTGATATTTTTAATAAATTGATATTTCTACTAGATGCCCTAAACCCAAGTAAGTCACAAGTGAAAACATGGTACCCTAAGCCAGCTAATCTATGGCACCATGATAGCTTTCTACAGTCGTTGACCCAAAGTTCAGAAGCAATAGTTGCTCCATGAATAAGTAATATGGGATGTTTTTTCTTGTCAAATGAAGTTTTACAAAAAAATTCTTTGACACATAAGCTTTGTGACTCACTAACGCTAAAGTCATAGACAAACTCTTCGATCATAAAAAGCCTTTATTCAAGGTAGTTAAAATTGTAGTCATACTGATGACAGCGTTATCGTATTTTAAAGAACATTAGGTAAAAAAGTTATAATTTGTGGGAAAAAATAGAAAAGCAAAATCGAAGACATGAAAAGTAAAACAACTGGCCAAGCGCTTCTGTATACATCAGATATCAAAACATTGTCTGCAGAGCCTTTTAGAGCAAAAAGTGTATAACCGAAAGGTGGAGTTAAACTACCTACAGTTAAGTTAATTAAGAAAATAGTCCAGAACCAAATAGGATCAAAATCATATGCACTTACAACAGGCGCATACAGGGGTATTGCCAATAATATAAAAGCGAATTGATCAATAAACATACATAACACGAAAGGTATTAACATTAATACAAAAAACATCATCCAATCACTAAGTTCTAATGTGCTCACAAAGCCAATCAGACCTGAAGTAGCACCCATAAAAGATAACAGTTGGCCGAATAGCTTAGAGCTAGCAACAATTATAACAATCATTAAACTTATTTTGGTTGATGATTGCAAGCTTTCCCATAGCATTTTTAGGTGGAATGATTTATAGATTGCTGCAGTAATTATAGCCCCTAGAACACCAGTCGCTGCTGCTTCTGAGGGCGTAGCAACACCAAGTAAAATAAGACCCATAACAGAAAAAATAACGATGAAAAAAGGCGAAACTTTAATTATTTCGATTAGCTTCTCTTGCATAGGATAAATTTTTACATTTTCATGATTATCTGGAGAAAGCTCAGGATTCCTTGAAACACGAATATAAATATACAGGAAAAGAATTATTGATATAAGAAGGCCAGGAATAATACCTGCTATAAGTAACCCTGCGATTGAAGTATCACGAACTAATGAGCCGATTACGATGACAAGTAAGCTAGGAGGAATAATGGGGGCAAGAGACGCGCCGCCAAGGATCGTAAAGTTTGTTAAGTTAGTATCATATCCAAGCTTTTGCATTTGAGGTAAAATAGAGCGTCCTAGCATTGCAGCGACTGCTGCGGCAGCACCCGAAAGTGCTCCAAAAATAGTTGATAAGGCGATAACTAAATAGTACATACGTCCATTAACCTTACCAATCCACTTATCAAGTGCCGACGATAAAACGTCTACTGATCCAGATCTAAATAAAATCTCACCCATAAGAACAAATAAAGGTATAGTAATAAAACTTTCTGACGTTAAAGTTTCGTACATGCTATTACTAAACATGCCAAAACCTCTTTCCCCTAAAGTTACTAATACTCCAGTCACATTCGCAATCAAAAAGGCTATAAAAACAGGCATTCCTGTTGCCATCAAACTGAGTAAAAATAGAAAAGAAAATATAAGTATCCAATACCATTCCATTTTAAGCTCCTTTTCTATTTGAAGAAATTTCGAATAATTGTTTTTTGAATAAGATCATCAATTGCAGTACAGATAAACCAAAACCAAGAGGTATGAAACCAAATACTATCCATTTGGAGATACGGAATGAGCCTAATGTGTTAATTCCGGTTTCATATAAACGTAAAAACTCCATACCTGTAATGTAAGTCACGTAAGAAACTATTAACAAAGATACTGCATAGATAACTAATTTAATCTTGTTAGCAACGCTTGGTGCAGAAAAATCTAAAATGATAGATACAGCGATATTTCCGTCTGTTCTTGTGACTTCAGGCAGAGCTAACATTAATGATGCACAGAAAAGAAAGGTTACCGTATCAGTAGCCCATGAAGTAGGGGCTGCAAAAAAGTAACGCATTATAATTTCAATGGAGAAAATAACAACAATCAGCCCTAAAGCTACCGAAGCTAAGAAAAAAAAGGCCCTTGTTATAGCATCAATAATTTTTGTAAACATATTTGCAAACCTTTGAATGGCTGGGGTATATACCCCAGCCAAATGACGACAGCTACTAATAGGTCATGCCAGCTGATTTTGCCATTTCTCGTAATCGGCGAGCATCATCACCACTTTGCTCTTCAGCTACTTTCCATACACCTTCTGCCCAAAGCCGCTCATGATCATCAGCCTCTGACTGGCTGAATGAAGTAATTTCCATGCCATTTTCCTTGAGGAAAGCAGTCTCCTGCTCCTGTAAGGCATCAAAGTGAGCTACAGAATCAATCTCAATCTGTTTACCTGCTTCGGTAAGTACTTTCTGAGCTTCGTTGTCTAGCGCGTTCCAGCGATCAAGGTTCATATAAATCATTACACCAACCTGACCAAATTCTGGATCAGTCATGTAGTCAATAATTTCATGCCATTGAAGATCGCTTGCACCTGTTAAACCCCAGGCGGCACCATCAATTACACCCCGTTGTAATGCTGTATAAATATCAGTTACAGGCATATTCACTTGAGCACCACCAAGTTCTTCAATCATAGATTGATAAGAAACTGTTCCACGGATACGTCGACCATCTAAGCCTGGTTCACCGTTAATAGGATCACGGAGATAAAATCGAAAACCTTTTGTACCTGTGGATGGTGCAGAAATCAGCTTTAGGCCGCGTTCTTGGTAATGTTCATCAATATAATCGATCAGGCCTTCTTCACGCCGCTTGATAGGATCAACGTCAATAGCATCAAGAGAGAGGCCTATCGCAGTAGTACCAGAATGATATGCTGGGTGTGTGAAAAGCAGGTCAAATGCACCTACTTGAACAGGCTGTAATTGCTCAAAAGCTGGCACTACATCAGGACCCTGCACATTAATCTGTATATCACCGGCTGACATTTCATGCACCATGTCGATAAATTGAGGGCCAATTTCTCTATACCATGCAAAATTAGAAGGGTAGCCAGCAAGCATATTAAGCTCTTGGGCTTCCAACTCGGAAGAAAAACCGGTACCAGCTGTACCTGCAACTGCTAAAGCTATAGCGCAACTCTTAATACTTTTCTTTAGTGATTTCATTGTAATGCTCCTTGTTTTTATGTTAGTGCTTCTTTTCAAGTAAACTGGCCACAAAAACAGTGTTAAAATTCCCAGATTTAAACTGTTCGCTGTTAATCAATTTACTGTGAAACTTAGCTGTCGTTTTAATGCCTTCAACTTTCATTTCAGATAACGCACGTGTCATTCTAATGATGGCTTCGTCACGATCTGCTCCCCAACAAATTAGCTTACCGATCATCGAGTCGTAATATGGTGGAATTTTATAGCCACTTTCTAAATGGCTATCCATACGAATGCCAAAACCACCAGGCGCACGATAATAGCTGATTGTGCCTGGGCAAGGAGAAAATCCATTTTCTGGATCTTCCGCATTGAGTCGGCACTCAATAGCATGGCCAGAGAGCACTATGTGTTCCTGCTTAATGCTTAAAACTTGATTATCTGCTATCTTAATTTGTTCTTTTATAATATCGATGCCAGTAATCATTTCAGATACAGGGTGTTCAACCTGAACACGAGTGTTCATTTCGATAAAATAAAATTTTTTATCAATATTGTCGTAAACATATTCAACTGTTCCAGCACTTTTATACTTAACTTTTTTAGCTAGACGTACAGCTGATTGACACAAGTCATTACGCTGGGTGGAGCTTAATGCAGGAGAAGGGGCCTCTTCAACTAGCTTCTGATTGCGTCGTTGAGCAGTGCAATCGCGCTCACCAAGATGAATACAATTATTACCGTCAGCAAGAAGTTGCACTTCTATGTGGCGAATGTCTGTAAGATATTTCTCGATATAAACAGATGAATCGCCAAATGCTACTTCTGCCTCAGACATAATCTCATTCAGGTCTTGTTCTAAGGTATCTCTAGACTCTACAACCCTCATGCCCCTGCCGCCGCCACCCGCGGATGCTTTGATCAAAAGAGGGAAACCAATGTTTTCTGCTATTTCTAGTGCTTTTTGGAACTCAGTAACAACCCCATCTGAGCCGGGTATTGTAGGTACTGAAGCTGAGTCGGCTATTTTCCTAGCTTCAATTTTATCCCCCATCTTGCTGATGATGTCAGCAGAAGGGCCGATAAAAATTATCCCATTATCTTCACACTTCTTTGCAAAGTCTGCCTTTTCTGAAAGAAACCCATAACCTGGATGAATAGCATCTACACCAAAAGCCAAAGCCGCGCTAATGATAGCTTCTTGATTTTGGTAGCTCGCTTGAGCGGGAGCAGGGCCAATACACACAGCTGAATCAGCCAACTTAACAGGTAATGTATCTTTGTCAGCTTCAGAGTAGATAGCTACGCTTTTCACCCCCAACTCTTGACAAGCTCGAATAATGCGGAGCGATATTTCGCCCCGGTTAGCAATCATTACGCTTTTAATTTTATTTAACATGAAAACTCCCGTTTGATCGAGAAGAACCTCATTCTTTCTCAATAAGCATAATGGGTTGCCCATACTCTACGGGCTGTTGGTCTTCCACATAGATTTCTTTTACACGCCCATTAACTTTAGCTTCGAGGTTATTCATCAATTTCATAACCTCGATAATGCATACAACGGATTTTGGCTCAACTTGTTGGCCAACCTCAACAAATGCAGGTGCACCAGGCTTTGGCGACATGTAGAAAGTACCAACCATCGGAGCAGTGATTAAATGCTCGTCCTCGCCGACTGATATGTCAGGTGTCTTTGATGATTTGCTTTCAGTTGCAACGCTGGCTGGTTTGTTTAATTCAGTTTTAACATCATTAATGGCAGCTGATTCAACCGTTGCAGGCGTTGAAGAAGCTTGATTAGGTGCTGTACGTTGCGTGTTTTCATTACGACTAATAAAAAGCTCAAGGCCATTATAAGATAAAGATAGCTCACGTATGTCGCTACTTTCTTTTACCCACTTAGTAAGTTGTTTTAAGTCATTCAAGCTGATATCAAAATCTTTCATTATTACTTCTCCTGTATTTGTTAGGGTTAGCGTGAAATTGAAATTTTTAAGTTTTCAGTTGATAGTTTGATTTGCTTTTCATTACCGCTAGCGAGGTCTTTGATAAAAGAGACTAACTCTCCACTGTAGTCATCTCCAGATTCGCCGTTGGCAATAGCTTCTTTCATCCCATCAACTTGATTGCCTGCAAACATTGCTCGTAACAAAAGCTCATCTTTTGTAGCGTTCGGATGTTGTTGAGCGAGGTCTTTCATCATTGGTTCAGGAGTGGTAGGTTCCTCACTTATTTCTGAGGAACCATTTTCGAGTATTTTTTTATACACTTCTGTATCAACAGGACCTAATAGACGGCCATAGTAACCCAAAACGTACTTTTTAATTTCGTTAGGTACCGTCCCGTAGCGCTCACCAGAAATAACGTTCATTACTGCTTGAGTTCCAACAAATTGAGCAAATGGAGTAATCATAATAGGCCATGCGAGCTCTTTTCTAACTAGGGCAATTTCTTCTAGGAGCTCTTCATACCGATTACCCAGGCCAGCTGTTTCTAGCTGAGCATGAAAATTCGACAGCATTCCCCCGGGCAGTTGGTGTTTATAATGTAATGGGTTATATTCAGCGGGCTTACCTTCTGGCTTTCCTTCTACTTCACAAATATTTTTAAAATAGTTGCTAACTTCTTCAATTTTTGCATCGTCAACATTTACTACATACCCGAGCTCTCGTAATGACTTGACGATGGTTTGGGTTGCTGGCTGTCCAGCACCGTTGGCTAAAGGTGCAATAGAGGTATGTAAAAGATCGCAGCCTAACTCGACAGCTTCTAAATATACTAATGGGCATAATGAAGTCAGACAATGGCTATGAAGTTCAAGAGGACGATCCCCAATTACTTTTTTTATAGCGGGAACTAAAGTGCGAATGCGCTCTGGGGTAAGTAATCCTCCTGCATCTTTAAGCATAATTGCATCTACATCAGCTTGCTCAATCAATTCAACAGCAGTTTTTACGAAAAGTTCATCTGTATGTACAGGGCTTTCACAGAAAGAAAGAGCGCCAAAAGTATATGCACCTAATGCTTTGGCTCGTTTTAAGCAACCTACTATGTTGGAAACATCATTTAAACCATCAAATGCGCCAATAACTCGGAAACCATTGTTGTATAACTGATCGACCCACCCATCAATTACATCATCAGGAAGGAAGTCGAATGAAGCGATATTTTTTGAACGAATTAATGCACGAAACTTAGTTTCGGGAGCTGCTTTGTGTAATTCTCTTACACGCTCCCAAGGATCTTCTTTTAAATAGCGCACAGACACATCAAACTGAATAGGTGCCATCATATCTATGTGATGAAAACCAGCACTATTCATTGAATTTGCAATACCCATCATATGTTCAGTACGCATTCGCGTCGCCCATAGGCTCTGATGTGCATCACGAAAAGTCGTATCAATAATCTTAATTTCGCGTTGACTATTTTTTGGTCGCCCTCCTTCACCAAAAATTGAAGCAATGCTCTTATTTTCTTTATTAGACATTAGAGTAACTCCTTACAGTACATAAAAGCTTTTGTAGGCCTTCGCAAAGCCCTTTAATGAATACGAGAATGTGTTTAGAGGTGCAGTTCGTCAAGAGAATTAGAGTTCGCATTGCGAACTAATTTTTAAAGCTTTGTTTTAAAAGAGTTTTACCCGTCAATCTTCATACCAAAGTATAATAAAAATACATCAGTATTGGTTTTTAAGAACATTGATTAGCTTGCAAAGCCTCAATTTACCGCAGTTTTGGATTGACTGGTGTTCATTCTTTCCATACTTTATTGTTCGTACATTGAATCAATATTCGTATTGCGAACAAATTATAAATTTTGTTGAGGCACCCATCATGGCCGAGTTTCTTAGCTTGCATGACGCAGTAGCGCGCTACGTTCAAGACGGCGCCACTGTTGCCATGGAAGGCTTTACCCATCTGATCCCGTTTGCAGCGGGTCACGAAGTGATCCGCCAGAAAAAGCGCGATCTGACGCTAATTCGCATGACCCCAGATATCGTCTACGACCAACTGATTGGTGCGGGCTGCGCCCAAAAAGTGATCTTCTCCTGGGGCGGTAATCCCGGCGTGGGCTCGCTGCACCGCCTACGCGATGCGGTTGAGAAAGGCTGGCCGCATAAGGTCGATATTCTTGAGCACAGCCACGCCGCCATGGCCTGCGCTTTTGAGGCGGGCGCCGCCGGTCTACCGCTGGCGGTTTTTCGCGGCTACATCGGCAGCGAGCTTCCCAGCGTGAACGACCAAATCAAATTCATCGAGTGCCCGTTTAGCGGGGAGCGCCTGGCCGCCGTGCCCTCGGTGCGCCCGGACGTCTCGATCATCCACGCCCAGCGGGCGGATCGTCAGGGTAACGTGCTGGTGGAAGGTATCGTTGGTGTACAGAAAGAGGCGGTACTGGCGGCCAAGCACAGTATCGTGACGGTGGAGGAAATTGTCGATGACCTCAATGCCCACCCCAATGCCTGCGTAATTCCCGGCTGGGCCATCAGCGCCATTGCGGTGGCCGAGAAGGGCGCTCTGCCTTCGTACACTCACGGCTATTACGGCCGCAGCAACAGCTTCTATAAAGAGTGGGATGCCATCGCTCGCGATCGCGACACCTTCACCCAGTGGCTCGACGACAACGTCTTTAACGCTGTTCAAAATCATGCAGGGGAGAGCATCTAATGAGTCTGGAATATACCTCTTCTGAAATGATGTCGGTGACCGCTGCGCGGGCGCTGGAAAATGGCATGACCTGCTTTGTGGGTATCGGGCTGCCCTCGGAAGCCGCCAATCTGGCACGGCTGACCCACGCCCCCGATGTGGTGCTGATTTACGAGTCCGGCACGCTGCAGACCAAACCCGATATTCTGCCGTTATCTATTGGCGATGGTGAGCTGTGCGAATCGGCGCTCACTACCGTGGCGGTGCCGGAGATGTTCCGCTACTGGCTCCAGGGCGGCAAAGTGGATGTGGGCTTTTTAGGCACTGCGCAAATCGACCGTTTTGCTAACCTGAATACCACGCTGATCGGCGATTACAAAGCGCCTAAAGTGCGCCTGCCGGGCGGCGGCGGTGCGCCGGAAATCGCCACCAACGCCGGCGAAGTGTTTATCACCCTGAAGCACTCCAAGCGCGCCTTTGTGAAAGATGTCGACTTTGTCACCACGCTAGGCTTTGGCCGCGACGGCAAAGGTCGGGACAATGTTCCCAATATCGGTAAAGGCCCCACTCGCGTGATTACCGACCTGTGCGTGATGAAGCCCGACCCGGACAGCAAAGAGCTGGTGGTGGTGTCACTGCATCCAGGTGTCAGCCGCGAAGACGTGATTGAGGCGACCGGCTGGGAGATTCGCTTTGCCGAACAGCTCGAAAGCACGCCAGAGCCCAGCGAAAACGAGTTGACGATTTTACGTGAGCTCAAAGCGCGCACCGAGCGTGCCCACGCTGGCGAATAAGGAGTCTGTTATGAGTGATGTCTATCTTTGTCATCCTCGCCGCACGGCCGTTGGGCGCTTTGGCGGTACCCTGGCCAGCGTGCGTCCGGATGATTTTGCTGCAACGATTTTTAAAGCCGTGCTGGCGGAGGCGCCGGATCTTGACCCTGCTGCCATTGAAGAAGTCTTTATGGGCTGCGCCAATCAGGCCGGGGAAGATAACCGTAATGTGGCGCGCATGTCGTCGCTGCTGGCGGGCATTCCTACCTCAGTGCCCGGCACGACCATGAACCGCCTGTGCGGCTCGGGTATGGACGCAGTCGGGACTGCGTTTCGCGCCATTAAAGCGGGTGAGATGGAGCTGGCGCTGGCAGGCGGCGTGGAGTCCATGTCCCGCGCGCCTTACGTGATGGGCAAGGCCGATAGCGCCTTCGCACGCGGGCAGAAGATTGAGGACACCACCATTGGCTGGCGATTTATCAACCCGCTGATGAAGAACGCCTACGGCGTCGAATCCATGCCGGAGACCGCAGAGAACGTCGCCGAGCAGTTCAATATCTCTCGCGAAGATCAGGACGCTTTTGCCCTGCGCTCCCAGCAGAAAGCCGCTGCCGCTCAAAAAGCGGGGCGCTTTGCCCAGGAGATCTCGGCAATCGAGATCCCGCGCCGCAAGCAGGAGCCGCTGACCTTTGACCAGGATGAGCATCTGCGGGAAACCACACTGGAAAAACTGGCAGGTTTGCCTACGCCCTTCCGTGAAGGCGGCAGCGTTACCGCAGGCAATGCGTCGGGCGTCAACGACGGCGCGGCGGCGATGCTGGTGGCCAGCGAAGCGGCGGTTAAACAGCATGGCTTGACACCGATGGCGAAAATTATCGGCATGGCCACGGCCGGCGTAGAGCCGCGGATTATGGGCTACGGGCCGGTACCGGCAGTGCAGAAACTACTCAAGCGCACGGGGATCTCGATGGATGAGATCGATGTGTTTGAGTTCAACGAAGCGTTCGCCGCCCAGGCGTTAGCCTGCATGCGCGACCTGGGACTGGCCGACGACGACCCTCGCGTCAACCCGAACGGCGGTGCGATTGCTCTGGGGCACCCGCTGGGCATGTCTGGAGCCCGCCTATTGTTGACCGCCGCCCATGAGTTGAAAAACAGCGGCAAGCGCTACGCACTGTGTACCATGTGCGTAGGTGTGGGTCAGGGTGTTGCCACGCTGATTGAACGCGTTTAACGGAGGTAGCATGGCCTTTCATACCATCAATGGCCGCAGCGTGGCCTATCGGCTGCTCGGCAAAGCATGAGGCAAGGACGGCGTTGGAAGTGGCCGCAGAGATCCCTTAGCGACGACAAGTCCTACTGATAATCCCTATGGAGCAGCCGTGCCCTTACTGTTTAATTATGGTGCCGATCAAAGCGACCCACTGTGGTCACTGCACCGCAATGTTGGATCAGCCAGCGGAGGCTGAAACGCCGGTCGGTTGAAGCTACCTCTGCGCCACCGCAAATGCCACCTGCCAAACCTTGAGCATCGGGTAGGGGCCGGGGTCACCCCCGGCGCCCTCCCACACCACCGTACGTACGGTTCCGTACCACGGCGGTTCATGCAGAACGTTTAAGCCATCTTACCGTATCCAGTACCGAGATCAGACCCTGG